>JAFQIQ010000044.1 GCA_017397445.1 Lachnospira sp. | reverse complement strand
TAGAGAAAATCGTGGCGACAGAGATAACAGAAACGGTCAGGGCGGATTTAACAGAGATAATCGTGGCGACAGAGACAACAGAAACGGTCAGGGCGGATTTAACAGAGATAACCGCGGTGACAGAGACAACAGAAACGGTCAGGGCGGATTTAACAGAGATAGCCGTGGCGACAGAGATAACAGAAACGGTCAGGGTGGATTTAGCAGAGATAACCGTGGCGACAAAGACAACAGAAATGGTCAGGGCGGATTTAACAGAGATAATCGTGGTGACAGAGATAACAGAAACGGTCAGGGCGGATTTAACAGAGATAACCGTGGCGACAGAGATAACAGAAACGGTCAGGGCGGATTTAACAGAGATAATCGTGGTGACAGAGATAACAGAAACGGTCAGGGCGGTTTTAACAGAGACAATCGTGGCGACAGAGATAATAGAAACGGTCAGGGCGGTTTTAACAGAGACAATCGTGGCGACAGAGATAATAGAAACTTTGGTGGCCAGGGTGGCTTTAAGAATGATAACAGAGGCGGTTTCGGCGGCAAGGATAAGGATGAGAGAGATAGCCGTAATGGTGGTAATTCATTTGGCAGAAAGAATGATAGAAGAGATTCTGCTCCAAAGGATGAGTTTATCTTTGAGACAAAGCCTGATTCAAGAAGACCTGATTCAAGAAAAGATAATAAAAAGAATGACAGAAAGAAGGATGTTGATGTAAAGGAGAACTTGAAGTTCGCTAACAGTCAGCAGATGAAGAAGCCTGTCAGAAAAGAGGAGAAGGAAGAGGAAACAATTAAGCAGCTTGTTCTTCCGGATACACTTACAATCAAAGAACTTGCTGACAAGATGAAAGTTCAGCCATCTGTGTTGGTTAAGAAGCTTTTTATGCAGGGCAAGATTGTTACTATTAACCAGGAAATTGATTTTGATATGGCAGAGGAGATTGCATTAGAGTTCAATTGCATCTGTGAACACGAGGAGAAGATTGATGTTATTGCAGAACTCCTTAAGGAAGATGAAGAGCCGGAAGATAAGCTTGTTGCAAGACCTCCGGTAGTGTGTGTTATGGGTCATGTTGACCATGGTAAGACATCGCTTCTTGATGCTATCAGAGAGACACATGTAACTGCTAAGGAGTCAGGCGGTATCACACAGAAGATTGGTGCGTATACAGTTGAGATTAATGATCACAAGATTACATTCCTTGATACACCTGGACATGAGGCGTTTACTGCTATGCGTATGCGTGGTGCTCAGTCAACAGATATTGCTATTCTTGTAGTAGCTGCTGATGATGGTGTAATGCCACAGACAATAGAAGCTATTAACCATGCTAAGGCTGCCGGTGTTGAGATTATTGTTGCAGTAAACAAGATTGATAAGCCAAGTGCCAATGTTGAAAAGGTTAAGCAGGAGCTTACAGAGTATGAACTTGTTGCAGAAGACTGGGGCGGTTCAACAATATTTGTACCGGTATCTGCACATACTAAGCAGGGTATCGATGAGCTTCTTGAGATGATTCTTCTTACAGCAGAGGTTCATGAGTTGAAGGCCAACCCTAACAGAAAGGCCAGAGGTATCGTTATTGAGGCCGAGCTTGATAAGGGTAGAGGTCCTGTTGCTACTGTGCTTGTACAGAAGGGTACACTTAAGGTTGGTGACAATGTTGCTGCAGGTTCTTGCTATGGTAAGATTCGTGCCATGATTGATGATAAGGGTGATAGAGTAAGAGAAGTTGGTCCTTCTATGCCTGTAGAGATTCTTGGACTTAATGATGTTCCGAATGCCGGAGAGATTTTGATGGCTATGGATTCTGATAAGGAAGCAAGAAATGTTGCTGAGACATTTATCAGTGAGGGCAAGAAGAAGCTTCTTGATGATACAAAGCACAAGGTTTCTCTTGATGCATTGTTTGAGCAGATTCAGGCTGGTAACGTTAAGGAACTTGGTATTATTATTAAGGCCGACGTACAGGGGTCAGTTGAGGCGGTAAAGCAGAGTTTGCTTAAGCTTTCTAATGAAGAAGTTGTTGTTAAATGTATCCATGGTGGTGTTGGTAATATTAACGAGTCAGACGTTGTTCTTGCGTCAGCTTCTAATGCAATTATCATCGGCTTCAATGTTAAACCGGATAATCAGGCACGAATAGTGGCTGACAGAGAGAAGGTTGATTTAAGACTTTACTCAGTTATCTACAATGCTATTGAAGATGTAGAAGCGGCTCTTAAGGGTATGCTTGAGCCAATCTATGAGGAGCAGGTTATGGGTCATGCTGAGATTCGCCAGATATTCAAGGCTTCAGTGGTTGGTAATATTGCCGGTTCGTTAGTTGTTGATGGTAAGATTACAAAGAACTCTACTGCAAGAATCTTCAGAGATGGTGAGAAGATATTTGAAGGACCTATTGCAACTCTTAAGCGTTTCAAGGATGACGTTAAGGAAGTTAAGGCCGGTTATGAGTGTGGTCTTGTATTTGAGAAGTTCGGTGATATACAGGAAGGTGACACTGTAGAGGCTTATGAAATGGTAGAAGTACCAAGATAGAAATATTAAAAGTCGTGTGGTCTTGTACTTTGACGGGTGCAAGACTGCATAGATTTTATTAAGGAGTTTTATGCGTAAAAACAGTGTTAAGAACACCAGAATTAATGGTGAAGTATTAAAAGAATTAAGTAATATAATCCGTACAGAGATTAAAGATCCAAGAATTAATCCTATGACATCTGTTGTGTCGGTGGATGTTGCTCCTGATCTCAAGACCTGTAAGGCGTATATAAGTGTTTTGGGCAATGTTGAGTCTCAGAATGATACGATTAAGGGATTGAAGAGCGCGGAAGGATATATCAGAAGACAGCTTGCAAGAAATCTTAATCTTCGTAATACACCAGAGATAACATTTATTCTTGATCAGTCAATAGAATATGGTGTTAATATGTCAAAACTTATTGATGAAGTTACGAAGAGAGACAGTGAATCTCATGTTGAAGAAGCTGTGGAAGAGTAATCTTGTGTAAGAGAGGTTAGTTTAATGAAGATTGCAAATATAATTAGTGGGGCGGTAACCGTCGGAATTACGGGGCATATACGACCTGATGGTGACTGTGTTGGGTCCACACTTGGTTTGTACAATTACATTAAAGATAATATGCCTGAAATCGAAGTGGATGTTTATCTGGAAGAACCGGGAGAAGAGTTTTCATATCTTAATGGTATCAGAGAAATTAAACATACACCTGTTGAAGGTAAAGTGTATGATGTGTTTTTTGTGTTAGATTGCAGTTCTTTGGATAGAATAGAGCCATTTGTGAATCAATTTAACAGTGCAAAAAAAACGGTATGTATAGACCATCATATCAGCAATACAGGATTTGCAGATGAGAGTCTTGTGATTCCGTCGGCAAGCTCTGCTTGTGAGGTACTATATGGCACATTTGATGAAGAAAATGTATCGAAGGCTGTGGCAGAATGTATCTATACAGGGATTATTCATGATACGGGAGTGTTTAAGTATAGTGCCACATCGGCACTTACAATGACTATTGCCGGCAAAATGATGGAGAAAGGTATTGATTATTCTGATATAATTGATAATAGTTTTTATAAGAAGACTTACGTGCAGAATCAGATTCTTGGCAGGGCACTCCTTGAAAGTGTGCTTTTTTATGAAGGGAAATGTATATTTTCCGTTGTGACATCAAAGGAACTTGAGTTTTATGGTGTTACAGGAAAAGAACTTGGTGGTATAGTGGAACAGCTGCGTCTTACAGATGGAGTGGAGGTTGCTATATTTATGTATCAGGTTGATGATGGAGAATATAAGGTGAGTATGCGTTCTAAAAAAATTATTGATGTGAGTACCATTGCGGTTAGTTTTGGCGGCGGCGGACATGTTAGAGCGGCCGGTTTCAATGCAAAGGGTACGCCGCATCAGATAATTAATCGAATTGGCACTATGATAGAAGCTCAGTATAATGAACTTGGTTAGGGATTATTATGGATGGTATAATTAATGTATACAAAGAACAGGGATTTACCTCTCATGACGTGGTTGCGAAATTGAGAGGTATCCTGCGTATGAAGAAAATCGGTCACACAGGAACCCTTGACCCGGATGCAGTGGGAGTTCTTCCGGTATGTCTTGGCAAGGGAACCAAAGTGTGTGATCTTATAACAGACTGGAATAAAACATACGAAGCGGTTATGCTGCTTGGAACTACAACGGATACGCAAGACACAACGGGGCAGGTGCTGACTGTCAGTGATGTGAATGTTGATGAGAGAATGCTTGTTGAAGTTATCTCATCCTTTGTGGGAGAGTATGATCAGATACCGCCTATGTATTCGGCTTTGAAAATTAATGGGAAAAAACTTTATGAGCTTGCAAGGGAAGGTAAAATTGTTGAGCGCAAAGCCCGTAAAGTTCAGATAGAGTCTATTCATATCAATGAAATGAATTTAGAAGATGAGCAAAAAACGGTAACATTTACGGTAACATGTTCGAAGGGTACATATGTAAGGACATTGTGTCATGACATAGGTGAGAAGCTTGGGTGCGGTGCGTGTATGCAGCATCTTGAGCGAACAAGGGTAGGTCAGTTTAATGTGGATGATAGTCTTACATTGAATCAGATAGCGGCGCTTGTGTTAAAGGGAGAATTTACTGAGAAATTAGTTAGTGTGGATTCTTTGTTTGATTATGAACATATAACGGTACCGGAGGAGTATAATAAGCTTCTATACAATGGTAATGCATTGAAGGTTTCTGATGTTATGACAGAAGAACAGGCTGTTATAGCGGATGGAGAGAAGTTTTGTATATACGATGATAATGGTGAGTTCATAGGTATATATCAGTGTGACCGTGACGTTTTAAAGTTAATTAAAATGTTTTATACAGGAATTAGTGATGAAGTGTGAGGTGATGCTTGGATGAGATATATTCAGTCAGTAGAAGAATTTGAACTTGAAAAATCATCTGCAGTAACACTGGGGAAGTTTGATGGTGTACATCTTGGACATCAGAAACTGTTGTCAATAGTTAAAGAGAAGGCGAGAGAGCATAATTTGCTTGCGGTAATGTTTACATTTGACAGATTGCCGCTTAGTATTTGTCCCCAAAGACATCAGCATTTTTTAACTACAAACAGTGAACGCAAGAATGTTGTTGAGCAGCTGGGGCTGGATGCTCTGGTTGAGTATCCGTTTACGGAAGAACTTATGAACACCGAGCCGGAAGATTTTATAAAGAATATTATAGTCGGGAAGCTTAAAGCGAAGTTTGTAGTGGTAGGAACTGATTATAGATTTGGAAAAGGAAGAGCTGGCGATTACAATACATTGCTTGAAAAGGGTCCGAAGTATGGTTTAGAAACGATTGTAGTTGAGAAAGAACGGTACCAGGATAGAGAGATAAGTTCAACTTATGTAAGAGAAGAACTTGCATCAGGACATATGGAAACTGTTAATGTGCTGTTGGGAAGACCATATTCTGTTCGTGGAATTGTTTGCCCGGGTAATAAGCTTGGAAGAGAACTTAATATTCCAACTATGAATATTTATCCTACAGCCAGCAAATTGCTTCCGCCTAATGGTGTATATGCATCAATTACCACGTTGGATGGAGTTGAATATTATGGAGTTTCTAATCTGGGTACGAAACCGACTGTTAATTCAGAACCGGGAGTGGGGCTTGAAACGCATCTGTTCAATTATAATGATGATGCGTATGCAAAGAGGATAGAAGTGCGACTGATGCATTATTTAAGACAGGAAATGAAGTTCGAATCGGTGGATTTGCTTAAGAAGCAGATGGAAAGTGATGTGGCATTTGCAAAAAGTATGTTTTTATTGTAGTAAAAAGTACTTGCATAAGCACAATGCTTGTGATATACTAACTGAGTATGTTAACCGCTACTCGGATGCAGGACACTCCGACCTGGTTCTTAGTGGACGGTGTTTAATTAAAAGGAGGATTTATCATGATTTCTAAGGAAAAGAAGACAGAAATTATCGCTACTTATGGTAGAAAGCCAGGAGACACAGGTTCTCCAGAGGTTCAGATTGCTATTCTTACAGCAAGAATCTCAGAGCTCACAGAGCATCTTAAGGTTAATCAGAAGGATCATCATTCAAGAAGAGGTCTTTTGAAGATGGTTGGTAAGAGAAGAGCTTTGCTTGAGTATCTCAAGAAGGACGATATCGAGAGCTACAGAAATCTTGTTGCTCGTTTAGGTCTTAGAAAGTAATTGTAAGGGCGGAGTGTATAACTCTGCCCTTTTTTACGAATATGAAACACTGTTTTATATTTATAAAAGCTCCGCAAGGATGCCATTCTTTATCAAAAAAGGGCAGAGTTTACATGCCCTTGACGCACAAGCAGTAGCTGTCACTTTGTGACTGTGCGTCAGGGCAAGAGTTTGCGAAGCAAACTCTTATCGCCCCTTTTTTACGATATTAACAGAAGTTTATTGCCGAGACTGCTGAAAAGTTTGCAGTTTCAGGTGCAGATTTTTCAGTTGTTTCGGGGCTTCTGTTTAATATAGAGCCTGTAGGCACATTTTATTAAAAGGTCGCATGAGGCGACAGAAGGAGAAGAAGATATGTTTAAGCAGTTTACTATGGAACTTGCCGGCAGAACACTTAGAGTTGATGTTGGCAGAGTTTGTGCACAGTCTAACGGTGCAGCACTTATGCATTATGGCGACACTGTTGTACTTTCAACAGCAACAGCATCTAAGGAGCCAAGAGAGGGAATTGATTTCTTCCCACTCAGTGTTGAATATGAAGAGAAGATGTATGCCGTAGGTAAGATTCCTGGCGGTTTCAATAAGAGAGAGGGTAAGGCTAGTGAGAATGCTATCCTTACATCAAGAGTTATCGACAGACCTATGAGACCTTTGTTCCCTAAGGATTATCGTAATGATGTTACTCTTAACAATATGGTTATGTCAGTTGATCCTGAGTGCAGACCTGAGCTTTTGGCTATGATTGGTTCAGCTATTGCAACATGTATATCGGATATTCCATTTGATGGTCCATGTGCTACAACTCAGGTTGGTATGGTTAACGGTGAGTTTATTGTTAACCCATCACAGTCACAGTGGGCAGATGGTGATCTTCAGCTTACAGTTGCTTCAACAAAGCAGAAGGTTATTATGATTGAGGCCGGTGCTAACGAGATTCCTGAGGATAAGATGATTGAGGCTATTTATATGGCTCATGATATCAACCAGACAATCATCGCATTTATTGATAAGATTGTTGCTGAGGTTGGTAAGGAGAAGCACGCATATGAGAGCTGTGCAATTCCTGCAGAGATGTTTGAGGCTATGAAGCAGATTGTATCCCCTGAGGAGATGGAGGTTGCTGTATTCACAGATGACAAGCAGACAAGAGATAAGAATATCGATGAAGTAACTGCTAAGATGAAAGAAGCATTTGCTGATAATGAGGAGTGGCTTGCAGTACTTGGTGAGGCTGTTTACCAGTATCAGAAGAAGACTGTTCGTAAGATGATTCTTAAGGATAGAAAGAGACCTGATGGACGAGCTATCGACCAGATTAGAAAGCTTTCAGCTGAAGTTGATTTGATTCCTAGAGTACATGGTTCTGCTATGTTTACAAGAGGACAGACACAGATCTGTGATATTGTTACACTTGCTCCATTATCAGAGGCTCAGAAGGTAGACGGTCTTGATGATAATGTCACATCAAAGAGATACATTCATCACTATAACTTCCCTTCATACTCAGTTGGTGAGACAAAGCCATCAAGAGGTCCGGGAAGAAGAGAGATTGGACATGGTTCATTGGCGGAGAAGGCTCTTATCCCTGTACTTCCTACAGAGGAAGAGTTCCCATACAGTATCCGTGCCGTATCTGAGACATTTGAGTCAAACGGTTCAACATCAATGGCATCTACATGTGCATCCTGTATGTCACTTATGGCTGCCGGTGTTCCAATTAAGAGAATGGTGGCCGGTATTTCTTGTGGTCTTGTTACAGGTGATACAGATGACGATTACATCGTTCTTACTGATATCCAGGGACTTGAGGATTTCTTCGGAGATATGGACTTCAAGGTAACAGGTACAACAGAGGGTATCACAGCTATTCAGATGGATATTAAGATTCACGGTCTTACAAGACCAATCGTTGAGGAGGCTATCAGAAGAACAAGAGAAGCAAGACTTTTCATCATGGATACATGTATGAAGCCTGCTATCGCAGAGCCAAGAGCAACAGTTGGTGAGTATGCACCTAAGATTATACAGACAACAATTGACCCTGCTAAGATTGGTGAGGTTGTTGGTCAGCGTGGTAAGGTTATCAACGCTATTATCGACGAGTGCGGTGTTAAGATTGATATTACAGATGATGGTTTTGTATCAGTTTGCGGTCTTGATCAGGCAGGTATGGACCAGGCTATGAAGTATATTAAGACAATTGTTGAGGAGTTTGAAGAGGGCAAGATTTACGAAGGTAAGGTTGTCAGCATCAGAGAGTTTGGTGCATTTATCGAGTTCGCACCTGGCAAGGAAGGAATGGTACACATTTCTAAGGTTTGCAACGAAAGAATCAACATGGTTGAAGATGTTCTTACTCTTGGTGATAAGGTTAAGTGTAAGTGCTTAGGTAAGGATAAGATGGGTAGAAT
>JAFQIQ010000043.1 GCA_017397445.1 Lachnospira sp. | reverse complement strand
TTCTCGAAATTTGCCATAAAATCGATCTGATGCTCGTGAATGTTTTGTAGCGGAAATGTATCCGTGGCAATTTCCTTAGCATCAAAACAAACAGGAATTCCCTGAACTACACCTATATAATCAACTGTACTCTTTTTATCAAAATAAGCCAGTGTTATATGTCTTGTAGCTTTATCAATAGTCATAGGTGTAATCGGTGTAGGGATTTTTTGAATCAGTGCAAGATTACTCTGTTCATATTTTTCATTGCTAAGATTAATCATATCTTCTAGCGTAGAGCCTCTAAGTCCTCTGGAATTCCAGGTTCCCATAATAATTCCCCTTTAAGTACATTATAAAAATCCTTTGGAATGTCAGTTTTTAAGTTAAGCGTGTCAGTTATCAGCTGATATGCATGTAACATCTGACTTCCAATCTTATATTCTTTGTTAAAATGTTTGTTAAATCCTGCATCTCCATACTTGCCATCACCTGCTATGGGGTGACCAAGATATGACAGATGCGCTCTAATCTGATGAGTACGTCCTGTAAGAAGATGTACCTTTAAAAGTGATACACCTGATTTTACATTAGTACATACAGGTATATATTCAGTTTCTATATAAACAGCATCTTTATGGATGTTTTTATCATTTTTTCCATAAACAGTTACTTTGTTAGTTTTTTCGTTTTTGTAAAGGTAGCCATCCACGCGTAATCTTTTATTAAAGATACCTTTAACAATGCATATGTAGTATTTTTCAATGGTTCGTTCCCTAAAGGCCTCAGTCATTTCCTGTAACCCTTTAATACTTTTGCCGGCCACTACAATACCGCTGGTATTTCGGTCAAGTCTGTTGCAAATTCCTGCCTGAAATGTACTGTCAGACTGTATCTTTCCACTACTTCTAAGATATTCATTCACATACTCAACCAAAGAAATATCTTCGGCTTTAGCTTTTTGTGAAAGCATTCCTTTAGGTTTATTAATAACCAGTATATGGTCATCTTCGTAAATAATATCCAGTGTTGTTTTATCTGAAGATTTCTTTGTTACAGCTGCTATGTTCGTGGATTGTCCTGCAAATTCAGAGTAGGTTTCATCTGAAAAGAATATTTTAACGGAATCACCGGAACTGATTTTCTCAGAGCCGTCAGCTTTCTTGCCATTAAGTACAATATTCTTTTTGCGTAACATTTTATAAAGAAAGCTTTTGGGAGCGTTGGGAAGACATTTCGCAAGATATTTATCAAAGCGTTGTCCTGCTTCAATCTCAGATATAATCAGTTCTTTCATAATTCTCCATTCTACAGACACATATTCATAAGGGAATTAGTGTTCCATTCAATCTTATTCATTGCATTTTCTTTAGTTTCGTCAAAATTAGCTGCCAGATTAGCTACTCTCTTTAGAAATGTTTTTTCATCCTTATACAGAGTCACAGTTACATGCAGCTTATCAGTTTCCATAAAAGTAACAAGGCTTGTCTCAAAAAGTTTTATATCAGCTTTTTCTTCGCAGGTTAATGCAACAATGGTTGAATCCGAAACAACAACTGCCTGAGTGCCTATAGGACTCTTTTTGTTTGAGAAAATCAAATCAAAGCATACACCTAAAGGTTCGGCAGCAGAATTAACTTTTTCAGCTAACTCTTTAGAAGCACTCTTATGTGGCAAAAGTACAAAGTATGCAACAGCAAACTTGGCAGCAGGCAATACAAGAACGATAGCTGCAACTGTTGCAATATTGTTTCTTGTTCCATTAACTATCCAGCCAATAATAAATATTGCCAGTATTATTGCGAAAGCAATAATTGCAATAATCAGATTAAGTTTTTTCTTATAATCAAGATGACCAAACTCACCTTTTTTTACTTTTTGCATGAGTGTTCTTCTCCTTGAAATTCTTTTTTGAATTGTTTTTAGAGTTGTTCTTTGAGTTTATATCGGCACCATTCTTGTTACCGCTAATCTTCCTTGGCGGTATCAGGCACATTTTATCAAAGCCGATAAGGTCCGCTCTTCCATTTTTTAAAAGAGCTTCTTTTACAATTTCATAATTTTCAGGCTTTTTATACTGAATCAACGCCCTCTGCATAGCTTTTTCTTTATGACTGACAGGTGTATATACCGGTTTTAATGTGTATGGGTCAACACCTGTATAATACATACAGGTTGAAAGTGTTGAAGGCGTAGGATAAAAGTCCTGTACCTGTTCCGGAATATAGCCCATATCCCTAATATATTCAGCAAGCTCTATGGCTTCTTTCATCGTTGAACCCGGATGTGAAGACATAAGGTATGGAACAACAAACTGCTGTTTACCGGTTTTATCATTAATCTTTCCGTAACGTTTCAAAAATGCGTTGTATACGTTGTTTCCAGGCTTACCCATATACTTCAACACATTGTCAGAGATATGCTCCGGTGCAACTCTTAACTGACCGCTAATATGATGGTTACAAAGCTCTCTTAAAAATGTATCATCCGCATCAGCCATACAATAATCAAAGCGTATACCTGAACGCACAAACACTTTTTTTACTCCCGGAAGATTACGGAGTTTACGCAAAAGATTAATGTAATCCTTATGGTCTACTTTAAGATTCTTGCAAGGCGACGGAAAAAGGCACTGGCGGTTCATACATACACCCTTAGAGTTCTGCTTTTCGCATGAAGTATGTCTGAAATTCGCGGTAGGTCCGCCAACATCATGGATATATCCTTTGAAATCCGGGTCCTTTGTCATACGAACAGCCTCATCAATGATTGATTCGTGACTTCTGGTCTGGACTATTCTGCCCTGATGGAAAGTGAGGGCACAGAAACTGCATCCGCCGAAACATCCCCTGTTACTTGTTATACTGAATTTAATTTCTGATAATGCCGGGATTCCTCCCTCTTTTTCATATATTGGATGATACTTTCCTGTATACGGAAGAGAATAAACATCATCCATCTCCTGTGTTGTCAGAGGAAGGGCAGGGGGATTCTGCACCACATACATTTTTTCTTTAACCTTTTCTACCAATGTTTTGGCGGTAAAAGGATCAGTATTTTGATGTTGTATCTTAAAGCTTTTGGCATATTCTATTTTATCAGTTGAAATAGTATCAAAATCAGGCAGTTCGATATAGTCATATACATTTTCTAAAGATTTGGTCTTATAAACAGTACCTTTAATATAGGTTATATCGCTTACGGCAATACCGCTGTTTAAAGCGTCGGCAATCTCAACTATAGAATGCTCACCCATACCGTAGGATATAATGTCCGCACCTGAATCAATAAGTACAGAATGCTTAACCTTATCCGACCAGTAATCATAATGAGAAAGTCTTCTAAGAGAAGCTTCTATTCCGCCTATAATAATAGGCACATCTTTATATGTCTGTTTAATAAGATTACAGTAAACAACCGTGGCATAATCAGGACGCATACCGGCTTTACCTCCCGGTGAATAAGCATCCTCGCTACGCCTTTTTTTATTAACAGTAAAATGATTGACCATAGAATCCATATTGCCGGCTGAAACAAGAAAACCAAGTCTTGGACGACCCAGAATTGTAATGCTTTCTTTATTCTTCCAGTCCGGTTGAGGAATTATTCCCACCTTATATCCGTGGAGTTCTAAGACACGACTGATAATCGCAGGACCAAATGAAGAATGATCAACATAGGCATCACCTGTGATATACACAAAATCGCACTCATCCCAGCCGCGTTTATTCATATCTTTTTTGCTAATCGGCAAAAAATCACTCATTACTATCTCCTTTTATTGTTTTCAGAGCGTTTACTTCAGCCTCTGATAATAGTCTGTATTCTCCAACTTGTAGGTTTTCGCCAAGGATTAACGGTCCCATCTGCAGTCGCTTTAAGTATATCACTTCACATCCTACAGCCTGAAACATTCTTTTAACCTGATGAAATTTACCTTCTCTGATAGTTATATGAACTGTAGTGACCTGTTCACCAGCCATACGTTTTTCATCTACCATTGCCTTGCCTGAATATTCATTATCACTGTCAGGCGTACCTAAAACAGAAAGTTGTGCAGGCATAGCAGTAAATTCATCATCCACTTTAAGTCCTTCTTCAAAGAGTTCTGTCGCATTAGCAGGTAACTGCCCTGTAATATGAGCCAGATAAGTTTTTCCTACATGCTTTTTGGGGGACAAAAGCTCATGTGCCAATTGTCCATCATTAGTGATAAGTAAAAGTCCTTCAGTATCCTTGTCCAGTCTTCCGACAGGAAAAAGATCTTTTCTTGCGGAAGGTATTAAATCAACTACTGTTTTGGCTTTTTTATCCATAGTTGCCGAAAGAACTCCGGCAGGCTTGTTGAGCATATAATATTCATATTCCACATATCCCACTCTTTCGCCGTTAAAACATACTTCATCACTGTTTTCATCCAGTTTATAGTCAGGTGATGTTACAATATTTCCGTTAACAGTAACTTTTCTTTTACGGACATATTCTTTTACCTGGCTCCTTGTGCCAACCTGCATATCCGCCAAATATTTATCAAGTCTTATCATGCCCATCTCCAACCGGCAAGGTACTTATTTTTTAGTGAACCGTTGTTTAACTTTCCCCAACCTAACGGATAACCGTCTACACAGAATAATTTCCAGCCGTTACTGTCATCTGTATGTTCAGGTAAATCAATAGTTTCACCTTTTAAGTATCTGATTACCCTGTCATCGCTTACCGGTAAATCAATACATTCTTTATATTCTGACTTCTTTAAAACCATAGCCAATGCCTGACTTGGTTCAAAGCGGTTCTTCTTAAGCTCTCCAAGAAGCAGACCGCCACGCATAATACGAAGTCCTGAGTCTTCTGTCATCTCTTTAGGTATAACGTAAACCTTATCATCTCTTACTGTTATATCTTTCACGTCAATTTCATAATCCAAAGAATTAATAAAATTCTTTAATTCATCTGCCAGCTTAACATTAAATGGTTTTCTTGGTGCGTGATAGTCTTCATTTGCATCCATATCTTTTTCAAGAAGTGCGATAAAATGCCCCTCACCTTCCATCTTATGAGGAAATATTCTAACGGTCTTGTCCATTTGCATAGATGCAAGTTCAGCATCATCAGTATATCCATGACAAAACCCATCATACCAAGGTATATCCGTTAAATGCATCTCAGGTCGTTCTTTTAACAGATGTCTAATAGTTTCCTCATCTTCAAGCCTTGAAAATGTACAGGTAGAATAAAGCATCTTGCCTCCCGGCTTCAACATATCTGCTCCAAGAAGCACTATATCACGCTGGATTTTCGCATAAAAATCAGGTCCATTCTTCTCCCAAGCCTTGATAAGCTTGTTATCTTTTCTAAACATACCCTCACCGGAACATGGTGCGTCAATAAGTACCTTATCAAAAAATGTTGTGAATCTGCCTGCAATTTTCTTAGGGTCCTCGCTAATTACACACACATTAGGTATTCCAAAAACTTCAACATTCTTAAGAAGAGCCTTTGCTCTTGAATTACTTATATCATTAGTTATAAGCATGCCTGTATGTTTAAGCTTGGCACCAAGCTCTGTGGATTTACCACCGGGGGCTGCACACATATCAAATACAACATCCCCCTCCTCTACGGGAAGAACGTTAGCCGGTGTCATTGCGCTTGGTTCCTGAATATAGTAAAGTCCTGCAAAATAATATGGATGTTTGGCAGGCTTATCTTCTTCGCTAAAGTAAAAACCGTTATCTATCCAAG
>JAFQIQ010000042.1 GCA_017397445.1 Lachnospira sp. | reverse complement strand
GGCTATGGAGCCACATTATATCATGAGAAAAACAGAGGCGGGGGTGTATATTAAGATTTCGGATTGCGGTCCGGATGATTGGTGCATGAGTCAGGGGGAGGATGATAAAGAAGATGGGTGTGCAATTTGGATAAGATATGCAGATGCAGTTAAGCAATGTGAAAAAGCTACGGTTGTATTATTGGAGAATGATAGATTAGTACGTGATTTGGAAGATGCCATTGTGAAAGCGGGGGCGCTTTCGTGGAATGGATATAACAAGAGAAAATCCATGAAGCGGGTAGCGGATTCAGGAGATATGTACAGGATGTATATGGAGTATTCTGATGGGGCTAAAGTTAATGTGTATGGATATAATTGTTGTCCTAAAGGGTTTAAGGATTTGCTAAGAGATGTGAGGGAAATCTTTAATAATATACCTTGTTCGTGAAGGAGGATAATGTATGGGTAAAACGTTAAAGAAAGGGTTAAGCATATTGTTGGCTATAGTCCTGGTGATAGGCATGATGCCTGCCAATATGCTGTCGGTGCGTGCCGATATAGGCAAGATTGATGTTACTGAGATAATTTCAAACTTTAGGAGTGCCAATGAGATTCCTGTTGCAGGAAAACCTGTTGTTGCTATGTCATACGGCTATTTGCAGGTTGCTGCAAATGCTGTGTATAATGCTCCAAGTGAAAAGGGGGTATGGCACGATTCACAGGGCAACGAGATTAATGCAAGCTATGACAGTACGGGATATTGCTTTGAAGCGGGAAAAGAATATTATTTTGAAGCGGTATACACTATCAAAAACGGCTCGTACATATTTGCAGGAGCCAATACTACGGTTACATTAAGTGATGTTGATTCTAGTCTTTACAGGGCTGACATAATTACAGAGGAAAGTGATGATTATTCTCTTACAGTGCGTTATACATTTACTGTTCCAGGAGAGGCAGACAAAACTATAGATTGCATTGTGCTTAATGGTACGGGAGATATAAGCGAGGGTAGCTCGTATAGTGTGGATATAGGTTATCATAATTGTGCTATATCAGAACAAAGATGGTTTGGTGAATTTGACAATTCGGGTAAGTTTATAGCTGATAACAGTTACACGTTAAATGTGACATTTACTGCGAAAGAGGGCTATACATTTGCCAGTGATATAGATGTTGACTTGATTACTGAAATTACGAAAGCAAAATTTGAACCGGTGCAGTTTTTTGTTAAAGAGGATGGAACGGTTCTTGATGTTACATATGTGTTTGATGTTTCTTCTAAGATTCAATGGGACGAGATAGATGTTAATATTCCTTTGTATTATATGGATTTGGCCCCTGTCTGTGGAAAAGTGTCAGGGACCATGCCGGGAGCATGGTTTGCGGTGGATGACAATGCTGTTTACGAGATAGTACCGGCATACGGAGATACCTATTATTGGTATGATGAAGATGGCAAGAATTACGAAATGAAAGAGTATCAGATAGGCAAGAAATATTATTTTGATATGGCTTTTAGAATCAAAGAAGAATATATGTCTGAATACGAGTTTGGAAGTAATGTTACAGGTAACCTTTATGGCGAAAGTCTGAATATGGACCAGTTTGTTAAGAGTGAATTTAGATACAACGGTTCGAGATATGAGGTTATAGTGACATTCTATTTTGAGGCCGGATTTGGCAAGAGTGTGGGATATAGCAGCAGTAATCCTGCAATCTGCTACAGTTATGCAGATTTGGAATATGCTTTGGAGCATAAAAAGATTCGTTATGTCGCTGTAGGAAATGTGGAGGATATGTTGCCGGCTCAGCCGTTAGTGATGACGGATAATGTTGATCCACGCAGATATGCAATTCAAATTACAGGAAGAAAGGATTTGACCTTATTAGGTGATGCAACATTTACCTGTCCTATTTCTATGGAATATGATATATATACCTATGTTGAATTGATATCTGTCCTTACAGGGGGAGAACTTAATATATATGGTCCCGGTAGCTTGAGATTCAAAGCTGGCAATCTGTACTTTTATAAAAGCGTTATAAAAGTAGATGGCGGCGATTTACATATTGATGGAGCCACAATCATAGGTGATGTTAATGCGGACGATTACAGTTATGGTATTAATGCCATAAGGGGAAGTGTTAGTATTGATGGTGGTGCAATCATAAAGGGACGTGATAATGGAGCGGGTGGTATAGCGGCATTATCTTTAGGTGATGAAGGTCTGAACGACTCCCTTTCTGTAAGTATATGGAATGGTAATTTCTATGTGGAGAGACATAATAACACACCGGAGAATAAATACAATTATGGATTAACACTTAATAATGATGTAGGTTTGCGTATCTATAGCGCTACATTTGACGGTGTACAGTTAGGACGCTATGCTGCTGATAATCTTGGAGAGTATATTGCGGATGGCAGTGTTGTTTGTGTTGATGAACAAAAGATAGAACCGGACAATTACGCTACTATAAATGGAAAGATAGTAGAGGTGTATAAGGAGATTGCCAGTGTGGACGTCAATATTAATTCTCCGGTAGGTGGTGAAGCACCGGCATGGTATACAGAAGAGGTCTATGGTGTGGAGGAAGGCTGCAAGGTTGAATCTGTTACCTGGTATGAAAATGGCGAGGTGTTTGAGCCGGTATATGGCAGCGAACGGTTCACAGCGGGGAATACCTACCGTGTAGAAATTGCTTTGAGCGCTGATGATGGCGTTAGGTTTGCGAATCCATTAACATCAGCAACAATTAACTATAAGAATAATGTGACCATAGATGCGTATAAAGGAGATTTAGAAAAGGGGATTGTTCTTGGTTATGACTTTGGTGTATGTCCGAACTCTATTAGTAATGTAGAGTTGACTGTAACTGAGCCTAAGGAAAATGAAAGACCTTCATATACCGTAAGCTGTGGCAGTAATGGATATTATGCTGTGGGTGGCAGCAGTAACTACACTGATTACAGACAGTGGTATGTATCGGATACAGGAGAGGATAATTCGTGGACTGAGATGAATCCGACCGATACATTTGTAGCAGGCAAATATTACAGATTCTACGTAGATATTATAGCGGCAAGCGGTTATGAGTTCTCGCTTAAGGATGTAGGTACAATTCAACCGGATGTGAGTGCTACTGTTAATGGCTGTTATGCAACAGTATTTAAGGCATATGACCAGGATCCGTCTGGGTATATTACTGTCCAATATGATTTTGGAGTGTGTAATGACACGGTTATTGAGCGAGTGGATATTATTGATATTGATAAACCTTTCCCGGGCAATGAACCTGATTATACTGCGGTGGCACAGGGTACAGGTTATTATATAGATAATACAAGTGCTTATGATATCTGGGGGTATAATAATGGCGTGGAAATCAGATATTATTATAAACTTAATGGTATATCATGGTATGATGTGGATGAGAAAAAGTATCTGTATACTCATGAAACATTTAAAGCAGGACACAATTATACGGTTTATGTGGATTTGAAGATTGATTCTGACAGTGGCTATGAGTTTGATATAGACGATGGCGGGGAAAGCAAAGTAAACGGCTGCGTAAATGGTGATTATCTGAACCCTGTTCAGGTTGTGTCAAAAGTGTCTAATTCTCAGTGGAATCAGTATCTGGAGTGTACATTTAGTTGGGAAGTTATGGATGTTTCAGAAGTAGAAGTGTCTGGCATCACATCGCCGACGGCGGGCAACACACCGGATTATGAAGGTGTAGTTGGTGATTCGGCGGTATATGATTTTGCACCATACGGTCTTAATGGAACTTCAGGCTTCTGGTGGTACGATTCTGAGGGAAATGTTTTGACGGAGGATGATGCATTTGTATTGGGAGAAAGTTATACACTTGAGATTAAACTTATACCTAAGATGGATGGTCAGGTTGTTCTTACCAGATTCAAGACACCTGTTACAGCAACACTCAATGGAATGACAGTGGATTCGGCAGATGTGATGGCATCATCTTCGGTGGTTTATATATATGAAACATATGTGTGTGAGGAGGCTCCTACGGGTGCATTCCTGTATGGAACTGTAATAAGTGCTACAGGTGATTATGGGGATACCATTCTTGAATTGTATGAAGCGTCGGAATATGGCATGAATAATGCTGTTCCATATGCCAAACGTACAATTCAGGGAGACAATGCCGAGTATGCCATAGTAAATGTACCGACAGGTGAATATATTATTAAGGTAAGTCGCGAAGGACATGCCACATATGAATATACGCTAACAGTGAATAACCAGACGATTGTTCATAATGTAACACTTTGGCTTTTTGGTGACGGCAACCACGACGGACTTGTGGATGTTAAGGATGCTGTGCTATTAAAGAAGCATCTTGCCAGCATGACTGTTGAGATGGACGAAGATGTAATGGACGTTAACGTGGATTTAACAATTGATATAAAAGATGCTGTAAAGCTTATGAAGAAACTTGCAGGAATGACTGTGGAACTGGGAAAGGCATAAGGAGGTAATGATTATGAGGCATAGAATATCTGAACGTATAATAAGCGTGTTGTTAGTAATTGTTATGGTAGTTGGCATGATGCCTGCTACGGCTTATGCAAGAACAGTTCTTCCACAAACAGGAACCGGAACCATAAATCTTGTGATGACGTTAGACGGCATTTTGACTTGGGATAGTGTACCGGGAGCTGACAGTTATTATTTCACGATTACTGACGGGTCAAGCACATGGTATGTGGATGAGAGTTACACCTCTACGAGTTTCAATTTTATAGAAAATTTTGATTCGCGTAAAATAGACAGTGGATTATATCGAATTAATCTAAGGGCTAACGGTAGTGGTGTTTATGATATAACAGGTGAACTTATATATTATTACGTGAGTCCATATGATAAGTTGGAGGCGCCTGCTAATTTAAGATGGGAGGGAACCACTGCAAAGTGGGATGCTGTGTCCAATGCCACCGGATATACAGTTTATCTGTATAAGGCCAGCGGAACACAGTACAGCTCATATAAAATTGATGGGAATACCAATACTTCAAAGGATTTTTCAGATGTATACGGACTTAACAGTGGATGGTGGTTTAAGGTAGAAGCTACCTCAACGGCAACTGCCCCTGAGACTATATACAGAGACAGTAACATGAATGAGAGTCCAAAACAATGCCAATCGAGAGAAAATGCTGCACAAACAGTGTCAGGCAATATAAATCTTCAGATGTCATCAGATGGCATTTTGACGTGGGACAGTATACCGGGAGCAACAGATTACTATTTTACAATTGGTAATGTTGGTAGCACATACTACTTTGATTCCAATTATGATGATACAAGCTTAAATTTCTTAGAAAACTTTGATTCACGTAAAATGGATAGTGGAGTATATAAACTTAGTGTAAAGGCAAACGGCAGCGGCGATGTTTACAATAAATCCGGCGTATTGACCTATTATTACGTGAGTCCGTATAACAAGTTAGAAGCACCAACTAATTTAAGATGGGAAGGAACTACAGCGAAATGGGATGCAGTACCGTATGCCACAGGATACACAGTTTATTTGCATCAGGCAAGTGGAACGCAGTATGCTTCTTATAAAATTGATGGAAATGCCAATACGTCAAAGGACTTTTCGGGTGTGTCAGGTCTTAGTGGCGGATGGTGGTTTGAGATAGAAGCTACTTCAACAGCAGTTACTCCTGATACTATATATAGGGACAGTGATAGGAATGAAAGTCCGAAGACATCGAAAATGTCATCAATAACCTACGCGATTAACTGCTTTGCATATGATATTAATAATATGGAATTTGCAGGTGGAACGGTATCGGTTGAAACGGATATGGATGCTTCTGACGGAACCGTTGTGTATGGTACGGCATCCGAAAAGACTATTGCTAGGATAGAGGCAGTAGCAGATGAGGGATATGAGTTTGTTGAGTGGAGAAAAGCTTCTCCGGATAATCCTTCTGCTATGATTTCTAAAAATGAGAATCATGCATTACTTGCAATGGAAGAAATGTGGTTATATGCCGTATTTCAAGAGGAAGGAACCGAAACAATCTTTCCTGCAGGAGCGGGCTATAGTGCAAGTAATCCTGCAAAGTGCAGTACCTACGAAGAGTTCAAGTATGCTATGGAGCATGAAGATATCAGTTACGTTTCACTTGGCAATGTGGATGAGATATTACCGGAGCTCGAAGGTGATGAGTTGATTTATGCGATTAATGTGAAGGGAACCAAAACACTTTATCTGCTTGGGCAGGTAGTGTTTTCGGCACCTGTTAACGGTAAGACCTATGATTCATTGTTGCAGGTTGGCACGGGCAGCTCTCTAAACATTCGAGGCACGGGCAACCTAACATTCGAGGCTGTTGGAACTGCCACAGCGAATGCTGTAATACGTAATCAGGGTGGAGATGTGTGTATGTACAGCGGTGGGCTGAATGGTGCCTACAACACAGCTACCTATGGTATAGCTATCTGGCAGGAGTATGGTAACCTGACTATTTATGACGGTTCAATTCGAAATGAATGTGCCGCACCTCACTACATGGCTAGCAGTTCTGCCACTTATCCTGTATATCTTATGGGGGGAACGACTCAAATTTATGGTGGTGATTTTTATAGTAATGGATATATTACCGGAAATACCGAGTATTACGGATTAGCAATCAAAAATGGTGCTGACGTTAATATTTATGGCGGAACATTTCAGGGTATTATGCTTGGAGCAGGGGCTCGTCTTGGAAATTATATTGCAGAAGGATATGTTGTGACATATAACGGCGAAAAAATAAATCCGGCAAATTACAATAGCATTCCGGGAACTGTAGAGATTCAGGTGTTCCGGGAAGTGTCGAAAGCAGATGTAAATATTAATTCTCCAACTGCGGGAAATTCTGTCTACAACAAAGTCTATGGAGTTCCGGATGGGTGCTATGTTCATACTGTCTTATGGTATGAGGATGGTGAATGTATTGATAGCCATGATAATTTTACAGCAGGCAAATCCTACAGGGTAGAGATATACCTGATGGTGGAGGATGGAGTGAAATTTGCGGACCCTATGACCAGTGCCACTATTAACTACGATGAGGACACTACTGTTGCAGCCAATGGAAACGATGCTAAAAAATCTATCGTTCTGTCATTGGATATGGGTATATGTCCTGCAACTGTTCCTAAGGTGGAACTCACCATCACTGCACCTAAAGAGGGTAATAAACCTTCCTATACAGTAGGGTGTGGCAACGATACTTACTACGCAGTGGGTGGTAGCAGCAACTATACTGAATATCGTAAGTGGATGATGTCATCAGACGGCGATGATTGGTGGGAGATTAATGAGAGTCATACCTTCCTTTCGGGCTATTATTATAAGCTCTATGTGGATATCCGAACCAGAGACGACTATGAGTTTCCGGTTTACGACAACGGTATTACTATTATGCCGTATGTTACTGCCACGGTTAACGGACACACTGCTAATGTCATCAAGGCCTATGAACAGGATCCGGGACGATATATAACAGTGGAATATGATTTCGGTGAATGTAATGACAGTATGGTCGAAAGTATTATTGTTATTGATGTAAAACAACCTGTTGCAGGAGAGTGTCCAACTTATCTATGCAGTACTCTCGGCAGCGGGTATAAGATAAATACTGATAAAAATGTATATTATGACGCATATTGGCTCAATCCTGCCGAGAAGTGGTACTATATTAAGAATGGTATTGGTTGGTATGATTTAACTGAGAATGATTGGGTTTATGAGCATGAAACATTTATAGCGGGGCATGAATATCAGATTAATGTCTATCTTGTAACTAAGGATGGTTACGGGTTTGCACATGATAAGTATTATGCACCGAAAGTTACAGCAACAGTCAATGGAGAGTCGGCAGATATATGTATATCAGGTAGCGATTGTACGTGGTCGCAGCAGGTGACGTGTGGGTTTACCTGTGAGGAGCAGGAAATGGTTATGGGTACAATCACTTCTTTTGGAAGTGATACGGATGACATAATAGTTCAGCTTATTCCAAAGGGATTAACGGAAGTTGCTTATGAAACTTATGTAAGCGGAACATTAAT
>JAFQIQ010000041.1 GCA_017397445.1 Lachnospira sp. | reverse complement strand
TAATAAAATCATGTGCATTAGCAGCCTTCGCTGCCGCAATCACTTCGTCATCAGTGGCATGGGTATTGCCAAGTCTAATATTTTCCATAACAGACATCTTGAAAAGATAAGACTCCTGCGGAACATAGGACATACAATTCCTTACATCGTACATACTGTTACTATCCACATTGTTTCCCATTATCTTTATCATGCCCTTATCCTGCTTGTAAAAACCTAACAATAATTTAAACAACGTGCTTTTGCCACATCCGGTTTTTCCGGTAATTGCCACACTTTCTCCCTTTGCAATCTTCATATAAAAATTATCATACAAAGGTGCTTCATTAGCACTATATCCAAAAGAAACATCACTGAACTCTACAGCAGAATCTGTTACCGACTCTTTTGTCACCAACTGTTCCGCCCCTGTAACACCAATCTCTTCCTCGCTTTCAAGGTACTCAAACAACACCTGTGCCCTGGCAATACAGTTCATAAGCTCCGGCAAATATTTTCCAAGTTCAAGGAAATTGTAACTGAAAGAACCATAAAGCGTATATATAGCCGCAACACTTCCAAGTGTCGCCATATGATTATTCACAAAATATATGGACACCGCCAGAAAACCTAAGGCACATACCATATCAAAAAATGTGTTTATTCCTCCAAGACTTGCACTAAGCCTCACATTTCTTTTTCTTGTCTTTGAATATTCTTTTACTGAATCATTAAATCTATCTATAAGAACCCTAAAACCCGGATATACCTTAATATGTGTTATCCCTGACACAATAGTCGAGATGTTTTTTGTCATACTCTTTTTCTTATCTGATGCGGTCTTTCCTACATTTTTCATAGGCTCCATAAATCTTGAATTCACCACGAGCGAAACCACATTTACTGCTAACAGACACAGTGCCAGTGGGTAATTCATAATAAACATAGGTATGAAGTAAACTATTACCGACATTATAGGTGTTGTAACTCTTCTGAGGCGTGACGTAAATATCTGGCTTGCCACATCAGCATCATTGAGGAGCTTAGAAACAATCTCACCGCTATGATGCTTATCATAATAACTCATAGGCATACGAAGTGCCTTTTCTATAACAAGACTCTGCACCTTTGCATTGCCGCGCTTCGCCTCTATGTCATAAATCGTACCAAACACAAAGAATATGGCAAGTGACACTACTCCCGCCAGAATTGTCCACATAAGCAACCGGGCAAATCCACTCATATCACCGCTCTGTGCCATCTCCACCACATTTTTCACAAACACGGACAATGTTATGTTAAACAGGTTATCCCCAACCATATGTATTATCATTGCAAATATAAACAACGGAAGCGGCTTACCCATAATTGAGAGGAATCTGCAAAACACTTTCCATGTTCCTGTACTTTTTCTATGCATTTACACCACCACCCTTCTTTTCGTACTCATACAACCTCTTATATATACCATCCCGGCTTATAAGTTCAAGGTGACTGCCACTCTCACTTACCTGCCCTTCATTCACTACCATGATATTCTCTACGTCCTTAATAGTAGCCAGCCTGTGTGCAATAATCATCACTGTCTTCCTGCCATTTAGTCGCTTAATAGTTTCCTGAATAATCTCATCAGTGGCCACATCAACTGATGCCGTAGGCTCATCTAAAAGAAGTATCGGAGCATCCTTTACCAATGCTCTTGCAATAGCAATTCTTTGTTTCTCCCCGCCTGACAGACCTGCCCCCTTCTCACCAATAACTGTGTCATAACCTTTAGGCAAACTGACAATAAACTCATGTATCCCTGCCAGCTTTGCCGCATCAATAACCTGCTGCTTTGTCACATCACTACCGCCAACTGCTATATTCTCCCATATAGTTCCCTCGAACAAAAATGCCTGTTGTTCCACAACAGCAATCTGTTTCCTTAACTTACCGATTCCTATATTATCTAAGGGCTTTCCATTGACTTTAATCTCGCCACACTTCTTTTCATAAAATCCACACAGAAGCTTAAAAATTGTTGACTTTCCATGCCCTGATTCTCCAACAACAGCCACTGTCTGTCCCTTACTAATTCTAAATGTCATATTATCAAGAGCAAGCTTAGCATTATCTGCATACGCAAAAGAAACCCCATTAAATTCTACCGCATATTCTTCTGTACATCCTTCTGTACATTTTTCCGCCTTTGCTTTGCTCTCTGCATCTTCACAGGGACTGCTTAACACACTCTCCACCCGCTCTATAGATATGCGACGTTCCCTAAACTCATTAAGCATAAAGGGCAGCATCTTAATCTCACCCATAATCTTGTGCATAAGCACTATATATGCCGTCATACCGCCTATTGTCATATCACCGCGTATTACCATATACATGGCAAGACACGGACAAATCATATTAGGTATCCAGAAAAGCAGTCGGTTTACTGTCTGTGAAAAATGCATAATCCACGCCCTGACATATTCGTTTGCAAGTATATCATCAATAGATTCTTTTATATGAGATACAAACACATTATAGAGATTGTAGCTTCTAACTATCTCAATACCTTCTATGCTGTCTGTAACCCGCTCTACCATCACATCGATTTTGCCACGCCTATTGTTTGCAAGCACTTTAAGTCGCTTCCCCAGAAAATATGTAATCACAAGCACCACCGGATATATGCACAAGGACAACACTAAAAGCGTAACATTTTGCAATCCCACGTATACCATCACCAGCCCTATGGAAATTATGTTGTTTACCAAATCCGGCAATGTCGACTCAAAATACTTTTCCAGCTCTCCCATATCAGATATGAGCTTAGTTATTATCTTACCCGAACCTTCTTTTTCAAAAAATGTCTGCTTTAATCTTACAAGCTTCGACACAGCACACTCATTCAATTCCTGTGTTACCAGAATACTGTACTGTCCAACAAGACATTTTTTACAATAAGCAGCAACAGTTGCCACGACCATACACACAAGTATTGGCGGTAAAACCTCTTCAAAACCGGCGCACCCGTATTCAATGAATTCATCAATCAGCCCTGCTATCATTCCTGTTCCAAGAATGACTGACACACTCATTATCACTGACATAATAATTTCTGCCCACAGAAGATATACTTTCTTTCTGCTTATGGCACCTATGATAGATTTCCTCATTAGCAACCTCCTTTAAGCTTTATCTACGAGGAATATATCACAACAAATCTCATAGTCACATTTAATTTTATGCCTTTTGCCTTTAAAATCTATAATTTTATGCTATAATGAATGTATCAATATGCGCGAGGTGATTATTATGCCACTCCCTTTAAAACCAGGTTACAATTTCTATATTGACAGAAAATGCAAGCCTTCCGACTACGAAATGTCCCAGCTTGAAATATATCGCGATTACTATGGCATGAGTTATACCGTCAGCGGCAACCGTAAATTTATTATGCCTAATATGATTGCTTTCCTACACGGTGGAAGTATTGGAATTACTATGAAGGATGTTTATCACAAAACATCTTTTGTAGATAACACTCCTTATGAGCGCTTTGTTCTGAAATTTACTGACAAGGTGTTAGAACCTCTGATTAGGATTATCGGACGTGATACATTTGACGAGCTGTACAGCTATCCCGTGTACAATTTCACCCCGGAGATTCAAGACAAATTATACCGTATCTACTGTGATATGTTATATGAGTACGAGCACTACACGGCCGAATCTGAGCTGATTCTGTCGGGTATGCTTTATAATTTGATTATGACTGTAATACGTCATCACCTGCCCGTGAACCCTAAAGATGTTGAATTGTCCGAAACCGACCACTCCATACTGTCCGCTATGGATTACATAGAGCATAATTTCTTAAAGGACCCTTCTTTAGCTGAAACTGCGGGGCATATCGGTCTTTCCACATCGCATTTTTCGAGGATATTTAAACAGGCTACGGGAGTATCTTACACAGAATATCTTAATTACATCCGCGTGGAGCATGGACGAAAGCTGCTGCTTACCACTAATCTTTCCGTAAGTGAAATAGCACAGCTTTCCGGCTTTGACAACGGCAACTATTTCTGCAATGTAATGAAGAAAACGCTAGGTTGTTCACCCAGCGAGATTAGAAAATCCGGACAATAAAGGGGCGAGGGTGCTCTCTGCAATTACGGACAGATGGCACCCTCGCCCCCACACTTTATAGCCTCTAAATTCACTCTCTAATAATTATCTTTCCACCTACTTGGACTCCTGCTGCCGCCAGATCACTGTCTGCTGACTTTACAAGTATATCCTGCGAACGAATAGACGCTTTCAACTTATCTTCTTTCTCTTCTGTGTCTTCACCATGCATTTTATCTAGTTTAATCTCTGACTCAAGAACATTTTCATAGCCTTCCTTCTGTCTGGCTACACTTTCCTGGACACGTTCTTTATTGACCAAAGAATTAGCTGATAATATGTTGTGAATATTCTTAACAGAGAACTCTTTATCCTGGGAATCTATCACATTGCCGTCTTCCGTCTTCTTCGACTCATCTTTCTTCACGCCATTAAGCATGTCTTCACGAACAACAGCTCTATCTTCCGCTTCTTTTGCAGCTTTCTTCTCCTCCGCTTCTTTCTCCTGCCTCTTAAGCTCCAGCTTACGATTCAATTCAGCTATCTGCTCTTTTATTTCCTGACGTTGCTTTGCTTTTTCTTCCGCACTTATCTCATCATCTGATGCAAGACTATTCAGTCGCTGTTGCTTACTTGCAATCTGGCTCTGAAGTCTTTTACTTTCAATATCAGATGCTGTCACATTGGCGGACACAGCACTAGTTTTACCACTAACAGTTACGTTACTAATACTCATACCATCACGCCTCCTTTATGGAATATGCACATCGTTCACATTGTTATCTACTCTAATTTTATAATAATCCGACTAAATATACAAGCAAAAATCTCTACTTACACTGTTTTCTTCTGTAAAACACATAATCCACTATTAAAAACACTTCCGGTAGCAACAAAGTTCCCACTTTCAGCCATACACTTTTAAGTCCCAGACTGTTACACACTTTCATATATGTTATCCTTGTTAACACAAAGACTAACAATCCGGTTATAACAGCAATAACTACGCACCATATAACCTGCTCTATATTAATTCCAAGCACCCATTCTCCACTTTCCATATAATTAAACAGCGCCCTAAACACATTGTTAGTAACATGTTTTCTGGCATACCAGGCACTTACAGCTCCTGCTGCATCAAGAACAAGCTTCAGTAAAAACATAGTTTTCTTTTTTTGCCAAGTGTGCTTATATATGGCATATGTCCCATAAAGTGGCATCAGACACTTCCACCACTTTTCTTTCCACGCTGTAAATATAAGACACATACCAATTAGTGGCATTATATCCCAAACCACTCCAAATATTCTCTCGGGCGTCAATATGTACTTCAACAACAAATCCAGTAACATCGTTTGTTCCTTTTACTTATCATACTTCTTCTGGGCCTTTTTAACCATCTTCTTGGCTTTAGCCTTTACTTTTTCAAGCTTAGCTCTGTCCGGGTCAATCTTGTCCAGCACTTTTTTAGCTTTTTTATGTCCCTTTCTAATGTCTGAAACTATCTTTACTGTTGCCGCTATAACCGTTCCTGATGCAGCCACACCAGCACCAACCTTCTTCATAGTTGCAAACATTTTTTCCCGCTTCTCATCCTGCAAAACCTGACATTCAGGACAGTAATCACCATCGCTTTCAGTCAACTCAACTTCCTTACAATTCTTGCACATATATACAAGCTCTCCACCACATTTTACGCAAAATGTGTCATCACCCTTTTTATACACAGTTTTCTTCTGGCACGCAACGCACTCTGCATTGGTACATAATCTAATCTTCCCCATAGAATTCCCTCCTGATAATATACTTCTTCAAACGGCTAATGCCATATGCAATACCTGCTCCCGCTAGCAACAATAGCGGAAGCATCTTATTTAGCTTGGCTACCCAAACCGTTCTATCATTAATTGCGAGAATGATACTTAGCACTATTAACACTAATGTTACAGCGTATGAAATCAACATATACAGAATCCGATTTTTCTTGCTAACAGGGCTCTTATAAGGTTCTTCCTTATTCATAGCATAAGGGTTTTCATTCATTTTTTGCTTTACTTTACTCAACTGTATTGATATATCAACACCAACCCAGACTAAATCTGCCGCTGTAACTCCTATGCATACCGACGTAAGCATGGAAAGCCCCACTATTCTGCTACTTACTATGTATGCCACCACGCCAAGTATTATCTGTATTATAAATATAATCATATCCACTCCGAAAATAACTAAATAACTACTCTTATCTATAAATATAAAATGAATTTACTAAAAAGGCAAGTGGTTGCCTATGAAAATGTTTCAAAATTCGGGGAATTATGGTAGTATGATAGTATGTTTTGGGCAAATGGAGGATTTTACATATGAAAACGCGCGAAGATGTACTAAAATACGGACTTTCTTTTCCGGACACTTATCAGGATGCTCCTTTTCACGATCCTAACTGGCAACTTATCAGAATCTGCAAAAGCAAAAAAGCTTTCCTGTGGACTTATGAAAAAGACGGCAAACTGTGTATCAACATCAAGGTTGACCCTGAGTGGCGCGACTTCTGGCGAAAAGCATACACTTCCGTCTTACCCGGATATCACCAAAACAAGGAACATTGGAACACCGTCATATTGAATGGCTCCATTCCAGAAAAAGAGATTAAGCGAATGATAGCGGAGAGTTATGATTTGGTGGTGAAGTATTGATTAAGATTTCGGTACACTTGACTCAGCCTTTTCAATCTTTATACTTACAACCACATATTCTGCAATAAGTGCTGTCCACACCGATTGTTCTGCTTCCACACAAACCACATTCATATCTTCCGCTTGCAAGCTCTATTTTTACATTTTTGTGCTCGCAATAATATTTATCTATCCTTTTGTCCTGCCTAAACTCAATCAATAAAAGTCCCGCAAACCCCATCAATACACCTGCACCTGTCACAAACAGAATATTCGCAATGACATAAATATAGTAGCATTCAAAAAATGTAGCCACCCATAGCAAAATGCCCGGTATAATCAACATGCATATAAAGCCAACACCAATTACTTTTTCACCATAATTTATGGAATTAATCTTCTTCATTCCTACTACTACACGCTCTCATCTTTCCATTCAATGTTACAACTCCAAGTGTCAATTTTGCTGCAGGCGATGCAGGTGGAATAAACACAATAGATTTTATGTTTTCATTCTCAATTTTTCCTAAATTCGTAATGCTGTATGATTTAGGCTGTCCAAAACCAAACATTCCACCACCAACAAACTTACCTGCTTTGCTCTCAAATCCTCCCAGTGCAGAAATTGCTGCAGCATCCAACAACGTAGGAGACATTTCAAAATAACAAGCCAACACAAGCATTAACGCTCTATTATTCTTCAAATGCTTTTGAACCAATTTATGAACTTCTTTAGCCATTTCAATCACATCTGTTGTTTTGGACTTGCAATGAATTCCCATTGCAGTAGAATAATTTCCTAATGCACCTTTTCTATACTTTGAAAACATATTTCTAATATCAGCCGCAATGATTATCTTTTGCGTTCCTGTTTTCACATACATATGAGCCATCAAAAGATCATTCATAGAAAAACCATTTTCCTTACAAAGATGTACCATCTGTGCCACAGCCGTATTATCTATCTCATAAGTTTCATATTCTATTGAATGGTTTTTACTATATTCTTCCACAAAACTTTCATATTGTTCATAGCTTACAACATGTTTTTCCTTTTCCCACTGTCGATTCGCCTGCTTTACCAGCATCTTACTTATTCCCAACAAACCGCTCTTCTTCGGCAAGTCATAGATACTTCCTATCAACTCTTCCTCAACATAAACAGGTGGGATTGCACACACGTAATCATTCGCAAATTCTTGTGCAATGTCTAATAATCCTCTTCCATCTACCAACAAATGGTGTGTAATAAATAATACCGTCATCCCTTGCTTTTGAGGGTAAATGTACACTTTTAACAGACCATTCTCAAATACATTCCAATCTCGCTTGGAAATTTTCTTGTAATCAGACCAAATTGAAGATATGTCTTCCTTTATGACTAAGTTTATTTGTGAGCAATCTGTTATCTTATAATATAACTTTTCTGTTCTCTCCTCATATGCAATTAAGCACTTCAAAAAAGGATGTGCTTCAGCCATTCTTTTTAATGTTGCTTCTACATTTACTTTGTAATACTCCTTTTCGATTTCCATCAAAATCCCAAAATGCATATTAGGACACATAAAATGTGCCCTTTCCGATATTACATACTGTTTCTTCATTATGCGTTTTTCTCCCCTATAATCTGATTGATAAGCCCCTCCAACATGATATTAATAACTTGCTCCTGTACCTCAACCGGTTGTCCCTGCAGAGCAATCCAACTTTGATAGAGTGCTTGAAATAACTGAGACACCACCTGAGTATCATAACGAAACACAATTCCGTGCTTCTCCATTGTTTTTACAGCATCAAATCCTTGTATACTGTATTCTTTTAATCTCTGCGGAGATACTTTCCTTGCAATTATTTCTACGGTTTCTTTATCAATTCCCGCCAATAATGGATATCTTCTCATCAAACCTGACATAGTAAAAAACACTAGCTTAACTCTTTCTTTATCAGATTTATCCTTGCTTTCAATTAACACACCTTCCAAAGCATCAAATATTTCCTTTTGCTCCCTCTGTGCAATATCCAAAAACAAATATTCTTTACCATCATAGAATTTATAAAAAGAGGCTTTTGCAATATTAACTGCTTTTACAATATCATCAATCGTGGCCTTTTTTAATCCGTAGGTACTAAATAAACGTTCACCTTCTACTAGTAAACACTGTTTTATTCTGACCTTTTCCTGCTCTCCAAACTTTGGCATGTCTTGCTCTCCTATATGAACTAAATTTCCATTTTGGTATATATAGTTTATAATATATCAAAGCTATTGTCAACTAGTCATCGGCTTCTTAAATAGTCGCACCACCGGTGCGAGATTTAAGAAAATGTTTTAATTCTCATCCTCGGCACAACTTCCGCCATATTGACAACATTATTTCTTATCTTTTATACAAAATTGAAAGAAAACAAATACAGCAGGTAACCATATAAATTACCTGCCATATATAACACTCTGTATCAAATTTTAATTATTCGAATTCTATCGTCCCAGGCGGTTTGCTCGTCAAATCATAGAACACCCTGTTAACGCCCCTAACCTCGTTAATAATCCTGCTCATAACCTTCTGAAGCACCTCAAATGGCACATCCGCACACTCAGCGGTCATAAAATCAATCGTATTAACCGCTCTTAAAGCAACTGCATAATCATAGGTTCTCTCGTCACCCATTACACCAACTGAACGCATGTTAGTAAGTGCTGCAAAGTACTGACCAACTGTGCGCTCTAAGCCTGCTTTTGCGATTTCCTCACGATAAATGTAGTCCGCATCCTGAACAATCTTAACCTTCTCAGCAGTAACCTCGCCGATAATTCTTATGCCAAGTCCCGGACCTGGGAATGGCTGACGGTATACAAGATGTTCCGGAAGACCAAGTTCGAGACCTGCTTTGCGAACCTCGTCCTTAAACAAATCACGAAGGGGCTCAATGATTTCCTTGAAATCCACGCAATCCGGAAGGCCGCCTACATTGTGGTGAGACTTGATAACTGCGGATTCACCACCGAGACCGCTTTCCACCACATCCGGATATATAGTACCCTGTACAAGGAAGTCTACTGCACCAATCTTCTTGGCCTCCTCCTCAAATACACGAATAAATTCCTCACCGATAATCTTACGCTTCTGCTCCGGCTCATCATAACCGGCAAGCTTTACGTAAAATCTATCCTGCGCATTAACTCGAATAAAGTTAAGGTTGTAAGGACCGTTAGGCCCAAATACAGCTTCCACTTCGTCACCCTCATTTTTTCTAAGAAGACCATGGTCAACAAACACACATGTAAGCTGGTCGCCGATTGCCTTTGCAAGCATAACCGCCGCAACAGATGAATCAACACCGCCTGAAAGCGCACAAAGAACCTTGCCCTTACCAACTTTCTCGCGAATAGCCTTAATTGAATTCTCCACAAATGCATCCATCTTCCAAGTTCCGGCACAACCACACACATTTCTTACGAAATTGAAAAGCATCTTTGTGCCTTCCTGTGTATGAAGCACTTCCGGATGGAACTGAATTGCATAAAGAGCAGCCGACGCATTCTGCGCTGCTGCAACAGGGCAGTCTGCCGTGTGGGCAATAACCTCAAAGCCCGGTGCAATCTGTGATATATAATCAAAGTGACTCATCCAGCAGATAGTTGTCGGTGCTACGTCAGCAAACAATGGTGACTGCGTATTAACATGTACCTGTGTCTTTCCGTACTCGCGCACCGGTGCTTTCTCTACCTTGCCACCAAGCACGTGCATCATAAGCTGCGCACCATAGCAAAGACCAAGAACCGGCACTCCTAACTCGAATAATTCTCTTGTGCACCCCGGTGCACCTTCCTCGTAACAACTGTTTGGACCGCCTGTAAGGATAATTCCCTTGGGATTCATAGCCTTAATCTGTGCGATATCAGTTTTGTAAGAATAAATCTCGCAATACACATTACATTCACGAACACGTCTTGCAACCAACTGGTTGTACTGTCCGCCGAAGTCGATAACGATAACCTTCTCCTGATTCACTTTTGCCTCCTTAAAAATGTTGATTTAAAAACACAGAAGTTATTATATTAAAGTGTTAGTCTGATGACAAGAATTTTTTTAAAATTTGCTATACCAAATTCCACTAGTTATCGGTTGCTCATTCGAGCACACTATGACTAACGTCTCCACGCCATGTTATATCCCGGCCTTCCCATCATATTCTCACGAATTCGTGCAAGTTTTTCTCTTGCCCCATCGTTCTTAGTTGGGAAATTAAGCATTCTGTCAAGATACCCCTGCTCCTTCACAATAACAATACTCTCCGGATACACCAACTCATTTACTAAAGAAATATGTCCCACGAGCTTATCTATTGCAGTCTTTCTTATACTCTTAAGCACTGCCTTTCCTTCGAAGAATGCATCCATCACTTCCTCTGTTATGTCACTATTATACAATTCCTCTTCAGAACACATAAACACTGCTTCTACCGGCTCTTCCACGCAAACCTTCAGTATGTCAATCTTATCCGCATCTCTTAATATGTTGCTAAACAGCCATTCTCTTTCAGACAAGTCTTCCGGTAACCGATAGGCATTGTGTTGTCTTATGGCAAGTTCTACTATATCCATGTCAACTACCACGCCCCGGCCTGCCGCATCAGCAATCTCCTTACAAAGCATTTTAGCACCACCAAAGCATTCTGCTCCTATTCCGGCGCCCTTAGCCTTGCAGATAATATCTGCACTGAGCTCACCGTGATTTATGGACTCTGCATCATTAAATGTACCGAATCTGCGTACCTGTTCAAAACGTCCAATATCGTGAAACATACCGAGAAACCACACCATATCCACATCAGCATCACTCAGGTTAAGAGACTTAGCAATTCTCTCACAATTAGACGCAACCCTAAATGTATGTTCAATCTTTAGCTTGATTCTGTCCTCAAACACATTGTACGGACTCACGTATTTGTTGAATATATACTTTATAGCCGGACGGTTAAGCTTATTAGTGTAAACGGGAGTCGAACCCGTGTCCATACTCTCAAGTACTCCTATAACCTCCTTCAAATCCTTGCAGATTACTGTAGTAAGCGCCTTAATCTCATCATCAATTTCTATGGTGTCCGGCACATGAATAACCGGTATCTTAGCATTATATCCTGCTTTGATACCATTAATACTGTCCTCGATAACAACACATTCTTCAGGTTCAAGTCCCAAGTCAGCCGCCGCCTTTAAGAATATATCCGGTGCCGGCTTTCCATTCTGAACCTCATCACCAAATGCAACTGCACTCAAATACTCCCATACACCAATTATGTGCAATGTACGGTATGCACTCTCCCTGCGTGTTGACGTAGCAACGGCACATTTCAATCCATTTTTCTTTATATACTCAAAAAGCTCATAGATTCCCGGCTTCACTGCAATCCCGTTGGTCTCTCTGTTCTTGTAAATATACTCTGTGCGAAGCCCTCTCAAATCCCAGTAATCAAACTTACCATTGTAGTAATCATTAAAATACTTCTCGCTCATATGGGTAGGAGCACCTTTAAAACTGTCAATAAGCCACTTTGGCATATCTGCCCCACGTTGCTTAGAAGCCCACTCCCAAGCCTCATCGGACTCACGCTCCGAATCGATGAGAATACCGTCCATATCGAAAATAATACCTTTTATCATAAATACCTCCTGAGTATTTACAGTTTTATGTAGATAATAGGAGCTCTTCTGCTGTAGGCATTATATCTTGCAGACGCGCTTCCGCTTGGAGAAAAACGCAATGGTACTAAATTCGTAAAGCTAAGCTTTGCTTAACTTATACTCATTAAGTGCCATCGTTTTTCTACAGTCTGCAAAATATAAGCCCACAGCGGAGCTCCCATGGCATCTACATAAACTATAAATACTTCTTTACATACTGACCTGTATAGGATTTTTTGTTCTTGGCTATGTCTTCAGGGGTGCCGGTGGCTACGATTGTGCCGCCACGTTCGCCACCTTCAGGACCAATGTCTATTATATAGTCAGCTGTCTTGATAACATCAAGGTTGTGCTCAATTACAACAACTGTATTACCGCCCTCTGCAAGCTTATGCAGGATATCCACAAGCTTGTGAACATCTGCAAAATGTAATCCTGTTGTTGGCTCGTCTAAGATATATATAGTCTTGCCTGTGCTTCTTCTTGAAAGCTCCGTTGCAAGCTTGATTCTCTGGGCCTCACCACCTGAAAGTTCCGTTGACGGCTGTCCCAGCTTAACATAAGAAAGTCCAACATCATTAAGGGT
>JAFQIQ010000040.1 GCA_017397445.1 Lachnospira sp. | reverse complement strand
ACTGTCGCACTTATGTGAAATTTCTCTGATAATAGTAAGCGACTCTGAACCCGTAGTTGGTAAATACTCTAATTCTTCCGATCTGTCAACTGTCATATCAGCATTAACCTTGTACCAAACAGTACTATACAACGGCTCTGTCGTAACCTTATAATTCTTAGGCATCTTAATGGCATGCAAAGAATTACAGTCCCTAACCAAAACAGGAGTCTTCTCAACCTTTGAGAAATCCATTCTACTTAAATCTATACATTCCAATGAAGAGCATCCCCAGAACACATTCCAGAATTCTGTCAGGTTTGGTGTCCTGAAACTGCTTAAATCAACATTCTTTAAGGAATAACAGCTTCTGACTAATGAATTCATATTAACCACATTAGTAGTATCAAAATGTGATAAATCAAGTGATGTCAACAAACAGCACTCATCAAACATACTTGCCATACTCGTTACTTTTGATGTATTAAAAGAGCTTATATCAAGCGTTTTCAGCTTTTTGCATTCAGCAAACATTGCTGACATTTTGGTAACATTGGATGTATCAAAATTAGTTAATATAATGTTATCCAATTTATAACTATATGAAAACATATTATTCATATCGGTGACCTTAGATGTGTTGAATTTGCTAACATCCACACTCTCTAATGCATCACACTGAGAAAACATACGCTCCATAGTTGTTACATTGGATGTATTTAAATTGCTTACATCAATACTTGTAAACGCCTTACAGTTAAAAAACATATAAGACATATCAGTAACATTAGATGTGTCCCATCCCTTTGTATTAACTGATGTTAATGAACTACAGCCACTAAATAAGCCTTCCATAGTTGTGACATTAGCAGTGTTCCATGCACTCAAATCCAATGATGTTAATGATGAACACCCCTGGAACATATATGATATGTCAGGAACATTACTTATGTTTAATTTGCTTACATCTAAGGCTGTCAATGATTTACATCCCGCAAACATATACCTTGCCTCTGTCAATGCATTAGTATTCCATCCGGTTATATCCAGTTTTTCCAGACTTGAACAATCTCTAAACATTTCTCTCATGCTTACTACCTTAGAAGTATCAAGAGCACTTACATCTACTGAAGTTAATGCTTTACACTCGTTAAACATATATACAAGCTTCGTAAGCGAAGGCATATATATTCCGGTTAAATCAACACTTTTAAGAGCAATACAGCCATTAAACATGCTGTTCATATCCGTAGCCTTCGGCGCCTTAAATCCTCTTAAGCTGACACTCTCCAGTGCTGAACAGTCAAAGAACATCGCACCTATAGAAGTTGCATTAGGCAAATTAAATCCGCTCATATCAACAGTTTTCAGAGCCGGACTGTCATAAAAGAAATAATCTATACTTGTTATATTACTGCAACTATTAACAAATGTATCACCAAATCTTACTTCTATAAGACTGTTCATCCACGCAAATGTCTGACTGCAATTTGCAGGCGCTGTAATATTCCAATATACATACTTTACATCAACACCAAGATCCTTGAATTCAGTAGTACCGGTAATCTTAACTACACGATATTGTGTACCACTGTAACTTGTCTCACCACTTTTGTCGTCCTCAACCCACAAAAGCCCGTTATCATACAGGGTCCATGCTGCACCCTTGGTCTTTCCACTCCCCACTTGGGTAAGACCACTTGTATCAAACGGATCCGCATCCGCTGCCTGAACCGTCACAAGGTTCAACTTAAACAGACCATCAAGACCGTTTAATGGCATAATACCTGTCGCAAGAATCACCGCCAGACTTATGGCCAAAAGTTTCTTTAACATCTTTTTCATAATTCTTTACCCTTTCTGTTTGCCAGCATATGGTAAACATTTATGATTTTATCAAACTTTTGTGGTAATGTAAAGAAGTAGTCCGGAGTGTTTCCTGCACTCCGGACTATCATATATTATTTAATTACTCCGCAACTCCAAGCTTTACATCCATCCCAGCAAGATGCTGCATTAACTTAACTGCATCTTCAACACTAACCTTCTTGTCCACATTGACATTGGCTGCGCCAAGGTTTATCCCCGGCGTTGTGTCTCCTGCAAGATACTTCTTTAACATAACAGCATCGTTAATGGAAACTTTTCCATCACTGTCATTGTCGCCATATAATACTTTTACACCACACATATTACAGGTGCCCGCACCGTTTATTACACTGTCGCACTTATGTGAAATTTCTCTGATAATAGTAAGCGACTCTGAACCCGTAGTTGGTAAATACTCTAATTCTTCCGATCTGTCAACTGTCATATCAGCATTAACCTTGTACCAAACAGTACTATACAACGGCTCTGT
>JAFQIQ010000039.1 GCA_017397445.1 Lachnospira sp. | reverse complement strand
CTGTTATGCTGTTTCCGTACACGTCTGTAAGTTTATAAAGATATATTTTGCCGCTTACATCCTTAAAGTGTGCCTTACTATCAGACGCATCTTTTATGGTGTATTCCGTGCCGGATATGATAAGTTCCAGCCCCAGTCCGTCTTCGTCCACCCATTTGTCTTCGCTGTTTTTGCTTATGTAGTGTGTTGTTCCGTCACCGTCCACATATGCATAGTACTCTTTTCCGTCAAGTGTGGTGTGATAGATGTACTGGTTTATGTTTAACTGCCATCCCTTACCGCTCTTTAATCCTCTCGCAGCTTCCATTCCTGTCGTGTTGCTGTTGTATGTGCGCACTAATGTAAGGGGCATTACATTACCGCTCTCACTAAAGTCCGTGTGGGTAAGGGTAAGTGCTCCCGTTGCATCATTTACGTATCCTGTTGTGGCAAGACCGTCCCCTGCACTATGGTAGCTCCAGTAGTTTTCAAGTCCGTTGGTGTTACGGTAGATAAATATACCGGAAGGATACAGGTCTGAACTTCCCTTGTAATGGTCTTCGTCTTTATTAAAAGGATAGTCGGAAGCAAAGAATCTTGCTACTGCATAGCGTGATAATTCCTCTTCTGACATAAGCATCAGTCCGTAGTTTTGTCCGCTGTACCACTTTCTTGCAAGGCGTGTTATGTCAAGGAGTTTCTGCTGTGCATTGACGGTTGTTCCCTGTGATGTTATGGGACCTACTGTTACGTGGTCTACTTTTTCTCCGTATCCCGGCTTTGTGTTCCATGTGACTGTCTCGTTCCAGTTCCCCGTGTTTTCATAAGCGCTGATTATAAAGCTCTGGGCTCCTTCCGCCGAGAACTTGAACTGATATATGCTGAAATACCCTTTTATGATTACATCCCCCGCAGAAAGCTTCGGAAGATTTTCAAACTTTATGTAGCCTCTGCATCTTTCATAGGCATGGTTTCTTCCCACAAGAAATGAGCCGTTTCCCTCTATTGCACTGTCATTGGGATAGACTTCATTGACAAATGTATCAAGCACTCCTCTGTATTCTTTGTCCGTCTCTATCGGAGGGTCGATGATTACGGGATATGTGGCTGTTTTTAAGAATTCCTTATCCGGTGTAAGTGTTACGTATATGGTGTTGCCCTTTTCGCTGATATCCATGGTCACAGCATTGCTGTAGTTTCCTGTAGCATCAGTCATGAAAGGTGCATTGATTCTGTATAGTGTATTTTGTTCATCCTTTGTGGAATAAAGCACTGTTTCTCCGTTGTCAGCTGTCCTGTATGCAAGATGGCTTCCCTTGTAGCTGAAGGTGAAGCTCTGTGGCACATCGGCGGTTTTAAGGATGATGTTTTCTTTTAAGTAATCACCTGTTGATATGTAGGCTACGTCGGTGTTTTTTAGGATGTCTTTGTATATGACGTTTGCCTTGTTTTTTACTATGAGGCGGGGGTCGAGGGCGGAGTCTGTTGTTGTGGTGGTTGTACCGTCCCCTCCGCCTGTCAGCTGTTCTATGTCTACTTTGTTTGCTCCCTCAAGAGCTATTTTTATTTTACTGTCTCCTTTTCCGATGGTGAGGAGTTTGTTTTTGTTTGATTTCTTGGCGTATTTAACTGCTATGTCCCCTAAGTCATTTCCAAGTACCGCCTCCCCATCTTCGGTACCCTCTGTTAATGTCGCATTGATTTCTTTGTACTGTCCGTCTTCAAGATAGTGTACCTTTTCCTGGTAGGACACTGCCATGGTTGTACCGTCACTTAACTTGAAGTGTTTTGTGTACTCGTCACGCTTTTCTTCTATTTCGTACAAGATGCCCGGTGTGGCGGTTTCGGTGGCATCTTGTGTGGCATCTGCTGTTGTGTCTCCATTGCTGTCTGTAGCGGCATCTTCTGTTGTTTCCTGTGTGTTTAGTATTCCTGTTACTTCTGCCCCTGTGGATGCATATGCCACGAAGTTTTCCTGTAAGCAGATGCATGTGATAAGCAGTGCTGCTATAAGTGTCTTTAGTGAACGTCTTATGGTTCTTTTTCTGATTCTTTTCATGTGTTCCCTCGCTTTCTTTTGCTTTGTTTACTTGGTTTCGTTGTTACCTACCGGTAGTTCGTGTTTGTGAGCTAATACGTTATTTCACTTAATTACTTATTTACCACAATGAAGTTATTGGGCGTGATTTGACTTATCGCCTCTTAATTTTTCAATATACCATTTCAGCTCCTGAAAATTTTTACGTTTTTTTACGTAACTTTTTATCCGTTTTTCCACCTCGTTTTATTACATTGGGGTATATTGAATGTGTTGCTTCTTAAGCGGTATCACGCCTTTTCCTGAAAATACTTCTTTTTATTTTACACCCTGACCGATTTATTTTTTATCCGTTTTTCTCCTAAATTTCGGATAATTTTACAATACTCCATCACCTCCTTAAAAATTTTACGTTTTTCTCCGTAACTTTTCTCCTCGATTTGTTTATCCATTTACCACAATAAAGTTATCAGTGCAATTTTGTCAACCTGTCTGGCACGAACGGTAATTTTTGGCACAAACGGTAAAATTGTGTGTGATTTTCAAACAATTTTTCTTTGGTTTCATTTTATGATATAAGGTTAATTTGTCAATAGGTTTGACACGAACTGTAGTTATGGCGACATGAACTGTATTTTCTAATACTACAGCAAACCTTTTTATTGTCATCAGATATGACGTAAGTTGCACGTGGTAAATTTGGTTTTATTTTATAACATAAGATTAATCTGTCAATAGGTTTGGCACGAACGACATGGTATCGTACACGAACGACAGGTTTTGCATAGTATTACTCTCTTTTATATTGCCAAAGCATATAACCCGCGCCACATTTTGCATATTGCAAAACATTTTACATCAGCATGCCTATATACACTCCAACAAAAAAAGCCTTTACAAGACACAACATCCTGTAAAAGCTTTTAATAATATAATCAATTAAAAATGTCCGCCGGAACTGCCGGAGTTACCGCCTCCGCCGCCACCTCCGCTACGGCTGCCGCTTGAACTGCTCTCTATTCTTCTCGTTGTAACTGTGGTGTTGATAAATCTGTCCTCCTGACGGTGAACTTTTAAACCGTTGCTTGAATATGTACCGCTGTTAACTGTTATCTTCGCCTTCGTACTTGCCATCATAAATAAAACAGAAACAAGAGCCACACCGGCTGCAATGAGTATCTTGATTGGCATAAACAATGTAAACTCATACCAAAAGCTATTATTCATCTCCAACTCTACGCCATCAATAAAGTCAACGCAACCTTCGTAATAGTCACCATCTGCCAATTCTTCTTCTGCATCTTCGCGAATTGAGTCAAGCGTACCCTGACTAATATCACTCCTTGTCTTTCCTGAAGTGATAATTCTGTCAGCTCTTGACACCATATCAAT
>JAFQIQ010000346.1 GCA_017397445.1 Lachnospira sp. | reverse complement strand
TTGGCTTCTCATTTGCAAATATCTGTAATCTATAGGCTGAACATGCACATTCATATCAAATCTGTCCCATAACGGTCTGCTTATCTTCCCCAGATACCGCTTAATCTCATTCTCCGAACAGTTACATCGGTTTCTGTCAGGATAATATCCGCACTGACACGGATTAATTGCCGCCACAAGCATAAAATCCGCCGGATACTCATAATCTCCCGAAAGTCTGTCAATACGAATCTTTCTGTCTTCCAGTGGTTGTCTTAAGCTTTCCGTGATCTGCATCGGAAACTCCGTCAATTCATCCAAAAACAACACTCCACCATTAGCCAGCGTTATCTCTCCCGGTCTTGGCACAGCACCACCGCCAAGCATAGTTGCCATAGTTACACTGTGATGAGGGTTACGAAAGGGTCTTCTGACAACTCTTGGTGCTTCTTTATCCAGCATACCGGCAACACTATATATTCGTGTTAGCTCAACCACCTCATCCTTAGACATATCCGGCATAATCGTAGGAATCCTCATAGCCATCATAGTCTTGCCACTCCCCGGTGCCCCGACATACATAAGATTATGCATACCTGCAACCGCAATAAGTGTGGCTCTTTTAGCCGCAACCTGCCCATAAACCTCAGAAAAATCCATATCATACACCACATCCGCTCTGCCGGCTGTCACCGAATTATTCGGCCTTATCAGTTCACCGCACCCATTCAGATAATCAATTATCCGTGCCAAATGTTCCACTCCATAAACTTCTATGCCATCCACACAAGCCGCCTCAGCCAGATTCTCCACCGGCACAATGCACCTTTTAATACCGCTATCCTTAGCCGCAATAACTCCTGCAAGAACGCCCTTCACACCCTTTACAGCTCCGTCCAGACTAAGCTCCCCTAAAACCACAACTTTATCCAACAATTCAGCTTCCACAACATCATTAGCAATCAATATTCCCAATGCTATAGGCAAATCAAATCCGGTTCCGGACTTTCTCACATCCGCTGGCGACATATTAACAACAACTCTTTGAGGCTTAATCTCCACACCTGCATTCTTAATGGCCGCCTTCACACGTTCCTTTGCTTCCCTGACCTCCACTGCCAGATACCCCGTCATATCAAAATACGGTATCCCCGCCGCCACATCAACCTCCACCGATACAACCATTGCATCAATCCCTACAACTGCCACACTACATACCTTACTAAACATCCGCCCTCCTAACCAACAACATTCCCTGACCTATTAAACACTTACCGCCACAACTTAAATCGTGATTTAACTTTTATATATTCTGATTATATATCCACAATTCTATATTGTCAATATACAAGTTGACATTTTTCAGAAATATTTTTTTAAAAAATGTATTGACAACAAAATATTGTTGATATACTACCATTTCACAAAGAACTGGGCATATAAAATGCGAAGAACAAGTCTCCCTGCTCTTCGCATCCAAACACTACATATTCAATTCCTTACGACGCCTCGCCCAGCACAACATCCTCGAATCCTGCCATATACTTCATAAGCTTTACAGCATCTTTAATATCGATTTCTGTGTCTGCGTTTACGTCCGCCGCATAAGTGTTCATGTCAACATCCATGCCGGCAATACGCTGCTTCAACTGCACCGCATCCCTGATGTCAACCACATTGTCACCGTTGCCATCGCCAAATACGCAATCTCCGGTCACAATGTATCTGAAACTCTTCTCTCCGGTAAATGCGCCATCTCCGCTCACCGTAATGTTGTAGATTCCCATGCCGTCAGCCACAACGTCACCACTAAGGTGGTAGTCACGGCCCTGAACGAGCTTATGACCATTAAAAAACATTCCAATATATGGTGTAGACTCACATCCGTCATACTTCCAACCTGTTACTTTGTGCATATCTACATCTGCTATGTTAATCTTGTCCTTCCCCACCAATCGCAATACCGCATCTGTGTATTGTTCGTCCAATGTGTACTCCACAGTCACATAGCCATTTTCATCTGCAACAAATTGCTCAATATGCAGCAAATTGCCATCTACGAACGCATTTTCCACATCATCTGTTTTAAATATGTAGAAATTATAAATTTCGCCCGGCGTAAGGTCCGTATACACCACCAAATTGACATTCTGTGTTGTCGAAGACATCTGTGGCACCTCATTGGCAGCCACCTTCACAATGTCAGGTGTATCTTCACTCTCCAATTCGCTCTCGTCTGAAATGCTTTCGTAGCCATCAGTCCCTGGCTCCGACTCATAATCTAACTCCTGATTCTTGGAATCGTCTGTGTTCTCGCCACTCACATCATCATCACTTGCATCATCCTCAGAAATTTCTCCATCAGCATTGGCATACACTATCTCTAAATTCTCCGAACAGCCTGTAAAACCGCCTTCCGGAATAACCGAAGGGTCACAGTAAGCAATTATCTTGGTAAGATTTGTGCAGCCTACAAATGCATATGAGTCAATCTCTGTAACCGATTTAGGAATCACAACGGACACCAAAGATGTACAGCCATCAAATGCATCCCTATTAATTGTTTTTACCGAATCCGGTATATTAACTGTTTTCAATGATGTACAACCTTGAAATACTGCGGCTTGAATTGTGTCAACTGAAG
>JAFQIQ010000345.1 GCA_017397445.1 Lachnospira sp. | reverse complement strand
TGCAAGGAATGTAACCTTTGCAACGCTTGAGTCTTTACCGATTTCAACAATTTGAGCTTCATCCATTACGTTGTTCCAGAAGTTAAGTTGCTTGTCATCAGTCATTGTAACTGTGTAACGAGCTGTTCTGTAACCTGCACCTGAAACTGTTACTGTGTATGCAGTGTTGTAAGGAAGCTCTCTTGTGAAGTTATAAGCTTCGCCGTCTGTACCAAGAGCAATTGTTTCATTTACTGTTCCGCCAACGATTGTCACTGTCATATCCTGGTAGTCAACATTGTTGTTTTCAACAGCATTCGGGAATGTGATATTGATTGTAAGTGTTCTTGTAGGTACTGCGATTTCAATATCAGTAATATCGCTATCTGAAACATCAAATGTTCCATAGTTAAATTCTGTGTTGCCACCGGGAACAAATGTATCTACGATGTTGTTGTCATTCTTAGTTGCATGAGCTGCATTTGTATCAACACTTGAATCTACAACAAAATTAAATTCTCCATAACCTGTGAATTTAACCTGACCGATTGTAATGGTTTCGGCTGTATCACTTTCCACATCTGTCTTTCCGTTATAATGGAATTCATATCTTACAGGACTGTTATCAACAGGATTAATAACTACTTCTGGATTAGAAGCGATTATTTCAAAGTCTGTATCACCTTCAATTTTTGTATGTACAAAGGAAAGATCCACAGAATTAAGTCTGTTGATAATCTTACCGGGAGCTGTGATGTTAATGTTATAGACCTTTTCACCCTCAGCATCACTTGCAGTCACATCTACAAAATCAAGTTTTACATCTTTTACAATATACTTTAGGTTTGACAGAGTAAAATCTCCATTTGCTTCAACATTAATTGTTGTATAGTAATCATCAAGTGCAAGAGCGTTTGTGTCTGCATATTCATGGGTAAAGTCAGCACCAACAACCGGGTCTGTAGTTTTGCCCCAATAGTTTCCGGAAATATTACCTGCACCATAGTAAGCGCTATATGCAATAGCTTTTACGGTTGCATCCGCATCATCTAATTTTAATGTATTATTGATAAATGCATTGCCTATAATTGCACAGTTGTCATCTGCAAAACCTGCAAAGATTGCACCAGACGAGCGGTAAGGTCTTGCCGCAGTTGCCTGTGTTGAAGAAATTTCAACCGCATTATTTTCAAAATAATTGTCAATTGCCTTTATACCTGTATTAAATCCGAGATATAAGGTTGCACCATTGATATTTGAAACAACATTATTGTTTGTAAATGTTGAATTTTTAACTGTTGTGCTAAGACCAGTTGAAACCAAAACAACAGCATTTTGTGTGCAATCATTATTATCAAACACACAATTTTCAATTGTTACGTTTGACTGTGAATTATCACCCCAACTGTTAATATCAATTGCCTTGAGACAAGTGTTGTCTTTAAATGTACAGTCCTTTACAGTTGCATCTGCAAAAGTAAGAGTTACGAGACCGAGTCCATCGGGCTGATTGCAGTTTATAAATTCACAGTTTTCTATAACAGAGGTAGTACCCTGAAGACGAACAACGTGGTCTGTTGTCCAGCCATCAAATACAATGTTCTTTAAGTTATATTTCTTTGTTGCTCTTGTGTCGTCATTACCATGACCAAGGTTAAATGCACTGTTAGCTTCTGTAGAGGTAGCAGAAGGTACAATCTTCTTGCCGTTACCGTTGATTGTAAATTCAATATCCCTTGTAAAAGCTATGGATCTCTCAAGCTCTATATCTTTGAGAAGTGTAATTGTTTCTCCATCTTGTACATTTGCAATTGCTTCTTCAATACTTGCATAATTTGTGTCGTCGATTTTAGCACAGGCTTCAACATTAGAATATGTACGGGTTACAATAGTACCCATAGTCTCTGTTACCTGAAGTGCATAGCCGCTAAAAGGAGTAACTGTACCTTCATAGGGGTTTTCGGAGTCAAATACTACGGTAAATGTAGCATCTTTCTTATTCAGTGTTACATTTCCGGTATAATCCGCACCAGAAGCAGACATATCAATTACCAAGTTGCCGGATGTTTTAATATTTTCATCTGCAGGTTCATGGAGAATTATTTCATCATCAGTATTAGTTGAATTTACAAGAGCTTTATTTGCCGATACATAGCCGATTCCTTCGGTGGCAGCTTTGCTGTAAAGCAAAGTGCTTTTGTACTGTCCCATAGATTTGTCTTCTGTGACCGAGCCTACTGCTTTAAAATCCGGAATTTTAGAGCTGTCCTTTTCAACTACATAATATCCATCTTCATCGACATATACAGTTACATCAAAATTGCCTTTAGATGTTCCGTATGTCCACTTATCAGCATTAAGGGCAGAACCCATATTATTGTTGATATCAAAGAATCTGCCGCCTTCTATTCTTGTATAAGCGGAACTATCGGGGGAAATGTAGTTTTTCTTATAGAATGTTCCACCATAAATCTGCAACAATGCACGGTTTGTGCTGATCTGATCAAATGTACCGCCATAAATCCAGAACTGGGGACAATTTGTGCCATTGCTACCAGAATGATTGATTGCATACCTACCGGCAAAGTTGCCTCCGTAAATTCTCACGATAGGTCTATCTTTAACACCGCTTTTCCCTTTAGAATAGATACAAGAACCACCAGAAGCAGAAATACCGCCCGGCTCATTTGCATCTGCTTTTATATCCAACGCATAGCTTGCACTGCTTCTGCCGTTGGGAATAATAGAAATAGCATTCTTATTGGTTGCTGCAGTCATTGTAAATTTGCCTAAATCAAGTGTATGCATCTCTGTAGAGCTAATTTCGATTACGCCAGAAAGTGTAACATTGGAGAGCAGAGTAAGGGTTGTGCCATTTGTCCACGATGCGATTGCCTCATCAATAGTTGCATAAGAAGTTTCTCCAACCATTGCCACATACTCAGTTTCTTCTGAAATTAATGCAACTCCCAAATCCGTTTCATCGTCTTTTTCAATAATCTCATCTTCTAAACCGATAATTTCTTCTGATACCGAACCTTCGGGCACCAAATCAAGTTCTTCTGCATAAACACTGAAACAAAGAGTGCTTACAAGCATTGACAAGCAGAGAATCAAACTTAATAATCTTTTGAACTTCATAATGTCTTCCTTCTTCCTTGAAATATTTTGCAAAATACCGTTTTGCATCGGGCAGAGAAACCTGTAGATGCCATTTTATTACTCTCTACATATAATAAAACGGAAATAAAATTACAGTTCACCTCCATAGTGCCGTCGCGGCAGATGAAAATATAAAATGCCTGACAGTTGCTATTCATATATCAAGCACTGCCACATATAGCACCGGGCAAGAGGCGAAACTTGCCCTGTGAATGTATCAAGAAGATATTGCATCCTCTTTCAAAGCATACACCTCACATTCAGTGCTTTATATGCTTTGAAAGAGGGGGAAGCGTGGCTTCCCGCCTCAAATTATTTAATTAGTTGTTCCAAGAAACGAGCACATAAGCTACATCCTTAGAGTCGATTACGCCATCACGGTTTAAGTCGTATTTAGCATAATCGCTGTATGCACTAACATCAGTTGTTGTACCGAAGTAAGAAAC
>JAFQIQ010000004.1 GCA_017397445.1 Lachnospira sp. | reverse complement strand
ACTTCCCATCGGAGTGCTGTCATCTGATGCGATATAGAAGATATTGGCAATAATTGCACCATCTACCTGTAAACCATCAGCCTCCACTGTCACGTCATCAATCTGAGCAGTTCCTGTACAATTACATATCTGCAGGATATTAACGTAATCTGCCACCTTAACACGCTCCTGTGCCCTGCATTTTGAATTATTACGAATTACCAGTCTCTTAAAATCTGCACTGTTTCTGACAAGACTCATTCTCTTAGTCGGAGCATACATATCTGCTATAATATCTTTTTCACATTCCTCATAGGCTTTCACAGTCATATCTAAAACAACTTCAACAGCCAAATCTCTACTCTCACCATTAATGTCCGGTTTAATCTCTACATTTTTACTTACAAGACCAAAACTTATGCAACTTATCATGTCGGGTGTGCATCCGTTAATATCCAATTTTCCTTCAAAATTCGCACCTGTCTCATACCACTCACATCTACCCTGTTCATCACGGGAAACATACATTATAAACACGGACAATTCCCCGGTAATATCAATTCCTGCATCCGTAAGTCTGCTGTTTACATTATGTACAGTAACATCATTCCACAGGATTCTTTCAATCTCAGGCTTAGCATTTCCCAAAGATACATTTTCCCTGATACGAAGATTATCATGCAAATTAACTGCCATTCTGGTATAACTGATTCTCTTATTACAACACTGTATATTGTCCTTTTCCTGGGCATCAAGCAGTTCTGTTCCTAATGCAATATCCGTAATCTCTTCCGCCGTTACAGTTATACATATCAAAGCTTTCACACTAATCTTACGGGAATTAATTGCCTTAATGGTGATGTCTTCAAGTTTTGCCCTGCATGAAACATATGCATTGTCTGCATCCTCGGACATATTAACATTATCAGAGAAATTCATACTTCCCGACATACTCACCGGCTCCTGTTTCTCTCCGTTTCCTTTGCCTACATAAAGCAGTGCAAAATCCAGACACCCCATCACTTCCGCTCTATCTCCTGCAGTTTTTACATTTTCTATACGTACATTGCCCCATTCCTTTACAATTGACTCTATATCCGCCTTATTATCCGGAACATTAAAGTCATCGTCCAAAGTTATCTGCATAGTATTTACACATTTTATCCTGTTGGCATGAATATTCTCTTTGTTAATCCTCACTTTAAATCCCCCTTATTAATTAGATCTTGAACACTACCGGTTCCTCTCGCTTTTCAATTTTTACAACTATGTATGGTGTGGTCTGTGTTTCCGATACCGGTTCATCCGCCGCCGGACCAATCAGACTTACATCCATACACACTGCATTTTCACCTAAGTACACATCATTGACTTTGATACTATAACCGCTGGTTTCCTGTGTTCCATAGCCCACCACCATATATGTATAATCTTTTGTTGTGTATGTCATCCTCAAAGTAGTAGCCTTCTTTTCATCAATCAGTTTTTTAAGCTCCACAGGCAAATCAGCATCTTCCACCACTGTGAAATCCAATTCGGAAACCTTTTCACTTCCCATATCCGTAGCACTACAACCCGTCAAAAAATATGCAGTTGCCACAATGAATACAATAATTGTCAGTTTAAGTATCAAAACTGCATAATATTTCCTGTTCTTACTAAGCATAGAAAAACCCCCGTAATAAGACTTACTACAATCTTATTACAGGGGTTTTAAAAATATGACTTATATTATTACACAGCATATCCCTTTGACTTAATCACGTCAATTACTGCATCTACGTATTTTTCACAAATTTCAAGGCTATCTGCTTCAACCATAACACGAACAACCGGCTCTGTACCGCTCTCACGCACCAAGATACGTCCGTCACTGCCAAGCTCCTTGGCAACTTTGTCAACTGCCGCCTTAACATCTGCATCATTCTGTGTCTCTGTCTTGTCTGTTACGCGAATATTCTTAAGAACCTGTGGATACATAACAAGTGGAGCCGCAAGCTGGCTCAATGTCTTCTTCTTTGCAAGTATTACTTCCATCATCTTAAGCGCCGTAATAATTCCGTCGCCTGTTGTAGCATACTTGCTAAAAATAATATGACCAGACTGCTCGCCACCGATACGATAACCATTGTTTGCCATACATTCATAAACATACTTATCGCCTACTGCTGTCTTCTCATACTCGATACCAACTGCATCAAGAGCCTTATAAAGACCAAAGTTTGACATAACAGTTGTAACAACCTTATTGTCAACAAGTTTATCTCTATCCTTCATATAACAACCGTAGATATAGATAATGTGATCACCATTAATCACTTCACCATTCTCATCAACGCACAAACATCTGTCTGCATCACCATCAAATGCAAAACCTACATCAAGATGCTCTCTTTTAACAAGATCCTGAAGTCCCTCAATATGTGTAGAACCACAGTTAGTATTGATATTAACACCGTTAGGCTCTGCATTAATTACATAAGTCTTTGCTCCAAGTGCATCGAATACACTCTTTGCTAAAGTCCATGCACTACCGTTAGCAGCATCAAGACCCACTCTCATACCCTTGAATGAATATATTGCAAGACTCATAAGGTATCCCATATAACGATTTCTTCCGGCTGCATAATCAACTGTACAACCAATCTTCTCTTTAGTTGCATATGGAAGCTCGCCCATCTCGCCATCAAGATACTTCTCAATCTCGCTTATAACATCTTCTCCGGTCTTCTCGCCTTTACCGTTAATAAGCTTAATGCCGTTATCGTAGAAAGGATTGTGGCTCGCAGAAATCATGATACCGCAATCGAAATCCTCTGTTCTTGCAACATAAGATACACTAGGTGTAGTAGTTACATGTAACAGATACGCGTCTGCACCGGAAGCTGTAAGACCTGCAACCAAAGAATACTCAAACATATAACTGCTTCTTCTTGTATCCTTACCGATAACTACTTTTGCCTTTCCGTCCTCATGATTCTTTCCGTAGTACCAGCCAAGAAAACGTCCTACCTTAAAAGCATGGTCAACCGTAAGGTTAACGTTAGCCTCGCCTCTAAATCCATCTGTTCCAAAATACTTTCCCATTATGTCCTTCTTTCTGCACATCCTGTGCTATGTTAGTTTTTGTGCCGTCCATGCACTATTCTTCATACCCGTTTGGATTGTTACTCTGCCATCTCCACGAATCTTCGCACATTTTGTACAAATCTCTCTTTGCAACCCAACCAAGTTCCTCTTTCGCTTTAGTAGCATCACAGAAGTTTACAGGCACATCACCTGCTCTTCTAGGCTTCATCTCATATGGAACATCCACACCTGATGCCTTAACAAATGTATTGACTACGTCAAGAACAGACGAACCAACACCTGTACCTAAATTATACACCTTTAAGCCCGGTTTGTCTTCTAATTTTTTTACCGATTTAACGTGACCAAGTGCCAAATCAACAACATGTATATAATCCCTTATACAAGTACCGTCTTCTGTATCATAGTCATCACCAAACACACCAAGGCACTCTCGCTTTCCAACCGCAACCTGTGTTATGTACGGCATAAGATTATTCGGGATTCCGTTAGGATTCTCACCAATCCTGCCACTCTCATGAGCTCCGATAGGATTGAAATATCTTAAAAGAATTATATTCCACTCCGGGTCGGCCTTATACATATCAGTTAATATCTGTTCAAGCATACCCTTAGTCTGTCCGTAAGGATTAGTAATCTCCCCCTTAGGGCATTCCTCTGTTATTGGCACAAACGCAGGATCTCCATACACAGTTGCTGATGAAGAGAATATAATATTCTTGACGTTGTGCTTTCTCATCTCATCAAAAAGCACCAACGAACCGCTTATATTATTCATATAATACTCTAAAGGCTTGGCAACAGATTCTCCCACAGCTTTAAGTCCTGCAAAATGTATGCAGCTCTCTATACTCTCCTTCTCAAAAATCTCAGAAAGCACCTCTCTGTCCGCAATATCCCCTTTATAAAACTTAGGCTTCTTACCTGTAATCTCTTCTACACGCTCCAACGACTTTTCGCAGGAATTAGACAGGTTATCCAATACAACCACATCATATCCCTCTCCGAAAAGCTCTACAATAGTATGTGAACCAATATAACCGGCACCACCTGTAACTAATATAGCCATTAACTTTCTTCCCCTTTCATCACTCTGACTCCCACAAGCATAATAACCAATATCTTGAAAAGATTGGCCGAAACAATAGCCCACGCCATCCCCGTAACTCCGTTAACATACGTCATGGGAACTGCCAGAATTAAAAATACAATGAAATATATCACATTGATTACTAACTGATACTTTTCCTTTGAAAATCTCAGTAACACAACTGTCAATGTGCTAGATATAAAATACAATATCTGACCCAGATTTGCAATAAAAAAATAATCCTTTGCCACATCAAAAACATCCGGATACATTATTTGTACAAAAACATAAGATATTGCAGTACAGAACAGATTAACAGGTAACGACAACAATGCCCCTCCTGCACAGAAACCACAAAACAGTTTTCTTGACATTTTCCCTTCAAACCGTGCCAAATGTCCTATAATAACACTATTTAACGGCATAGATACCAACGCAATAGTTTTTCCTATCAATGTGGCAGCATAAAACACCGTAACAGCCGCACTATCCACGAATATCTTAAGCAAAAGCCTGTCTGCGTTAAGCACCAAGGTCCCAATTATCTCTGTACCTGAAAGTACAAGAAAAGTCTTCATATTATCTCTAATATAATCAGATGCCTCAAACAACGGCTTTCTGAAAATATGTCCTATAAAAACTACATACAATACCGCAGACACTTCTCCAATTATCATGGCAAGCATCCACATTCCCGTCATCTTAAAAAGTACAATACCCAAAAGATATCCTAATGAAATAAGCAGGTAATACACAAAAAAACGTTTATAATTAATATTAAGTCTGAATTCTACATCTGCATAATAACGCAATATCGTTGCTGCCATAAGTGCAATATACACTATATAACCTACAGGTTCGCTTTCACCTGATAAAACAAGTCCCGCCACCGAAACCGGT
>JAFQIQ010000038.1 GCA_017397445.1 Lachnospira sp. | reverse complement strand
TAGATTTTCTTAGTGCTTTGCTAGGGATATAGTGATTGTGCAACAGGATGTTGCACAAAGGCTTAGCCGCGACAAGGATGTCGCGTGTAAGCCGGTCACGGTCGATAATGATAATTATACAAAGCACTTAGAAAATCTTATGTCCGGAATACGGAGCAATATACTTGATAGTACGCACTGTCATATATATTCAGTAAGGGCAACTTGCTACTGCCCTTATTAACCTAAAGGAAAGGCTGGTAATTGATTTGAAACTATCTAAACTGCTTGAAAAGCTTGATTACACAATTATACAAGGTGATGATAGTACAGAGGTTAGTACACTTACTTCTGACTCCAGAAAGGTACAGGAAGGCACAGCATTTGTCAGTATAGTTGGAGCTGTGAGTGACGGACATAAGTTTATTCCTGCGGTTGTCAGAGACGGAGCTTCGGTGGTTGTTGTACAGAAGGGCTCAGAATATGAGACTGTGAAGGACGATGTGACAGTAGTTGAGGTAGAGAATACAAGATTGGCACTGGCCTTGATGTCGGCTGCGTATTTTGGATATCCCGCAGAAAAGTTATATACTATTGGAATCACCGGTACTAAGGGCAAGACAACAACAACGTACATGATTAGAAATGTGTTGGAGGCTTGTGGTATTAAGACCGGTCTTATAGGTACTATAGAGACGATTATTGGTGAAGAATCAGTTCACGCCAATAATACGACACCGGAGTCCTATATTATTCATGAAACATTTGCAAAGATGGTAAGTGCAGGCTGTAAGGCTGTTGTTATGGAAGTTTCATCTCAGGGACTTAAACTTGACAGAACTGCGGGAATCATGTTTGACATAGGCGTGTTCACCAATCTTTCTCCTGATCATATTGGACCTAACGAGCATGCGGATTTTGAAGAGTACAAGGTTTGTAAGGCGATGTTGTTTAAACAGTGTAAAGTCGGTATTGTGAATGCGGATGATTCTCATACGGCAGATGTTATTAAAGATGCAACATGTAAGATTGAAAAGTATGGTATGACATCTGAGGCAGACATTAAGGCACAGGATATAGAGTTGTACCATGAGAATGGAAGAATTGGTATTAAGTTTGACTGTACGGGACTTGTTGAGATGCCGGTGGAACTTGAGATGCCGGGAAAGTTTTCTGTATATAATTCTTTGTGTGCAATTGCGGTGACAAGACATTTTAATGTGGAAAAAGAGGTACTCCTAAAAAGTCTTTTGAATGTTAAAGTTAAAGGTCGTATAGAAATAGTTAAGGTATCTGACAGATTTACGCTGATGATTGATTATGCGCACAATGCCATGGCGTTGGAAAGTGTTCTTGGAACATTGAAGGAATATGAGCCCAACAGACTTGTTTGTATGTTTGGTTGTGGAGGTAATCGTGCAAGAGACCGCAGATTTGAGATGGGAGAAGTTTCAGGTCGGGTAGCGGATTTCACGGTTATAACATCGGATAATCCAAGATTCGAGGAGCCATTGGCAATTATTGAGGATATTAAGACCGGAATCAGTAAAACTGATGGCGAATATGTTATAGTGCCTGACAGACGCGAGGCAATCAAGTATGTTATAAAGACAGGTCAGCCGGGAGATATAGTTATTCTTGCCGGTAAGGGACATGAGGATTACCAGGAAATCAAAGGTGTTAAGTATCCGATGGATGAGCGGGTTATTATTGCTGAGGTCTTGGCGGAACTTAAGAGTGAGGGATGGATGGGATAGAAGGCGAAATTTATATTGAAGGAGTTTGATGAAATCAAACTGCAAAGTTCGCCGAAGGAGAAACTTATAGGAGGGCATATGTACGCGGATATTATTGTGGATATTATGACAGATCAACTAGATAAACCGTTTCAGTATAAAGTGCCTTCTGAAATGGAAAGTGATATTGGCGTGGGGGTGTTAGTTACAGCACCTTTTGGTGCAGGTAACAGGTTGATAACAGGCTATGTTATTGAGTTGCATGAAGAGCCTCGTTATGATCCGAATAAAACAAAGTGTTTGACAGATATCGTGCATAGTAAGGTTAAGATTGTAGAACGTATGATTAAACTTGCCGCATGGCTGAAAAATAATTATGGTTCAACCATGAATCAGGCACTTAGGACAGTTATTCCTGTGAAAGATAAGATTAAGGCAAAAGAAAAGAAATCAGTTAGGCTGGTTGCGGATGAGGAAACGGTAGAAGATTATCTTACGCAACTGGGGGCTAAGAAAAATGCTGTGGCGAGAGTGCGACTTTTGGAAGCCCTGAAAGAAGAACCTATAATTGAGTATGAAATAATTAAAACTAAACTAAACATTGGAGATAGTGCAGTTAAGACACTGGAAAAGGCTGGTTTAGTGGAGATTGTTGCTGAAAGTCTTTACAGAAATCCTGTTGATGAACAGGTAGGTGAAGAAAAACGAGTGATGCTCAACGAGCAACAACGTAAGGCTGTTGACACATTTGTTAAGGATTACAGTGAGGGGATACGAAAGACATATCTGCTTCACGGAATTACGGGGAGTGGTAAAACAGTCTGCTATATGGATATGATTGAGCATGTTATCAACGAGGGCAGGCAGGTTATTGTACTTATTCCGGAGATTGCACTGACATTTCAGACAGTGCAAAGATTCTACAGAAGATTTGGCGACAGGGTATCTATTATGAATTCCCGAATGTCAAAGGGAGAGCGCTATGACCAGTTTTTAAGGGCTATGCGCGGTGAAATTAGTATTATGATTGGTCCAAGGTCGGCATTGTTTACGCCGTTTGCGGATATAGGACTTATTGTAATAGATGAAGAGCATGAAAATGCTTACAAAAGCGAGACTGCACCGAGGTATCACGCAAGGGAGACAGCGGTGTATATTGCAAAAGAGTGTAATGCTTCGGTGGTGTTAGGTTCTGCGACACCATCCATGGAAGCCTACTATCGTGCTATGGAAGGCGAGTATCAGTTGTTTGAACTCAATGACAGAGCGACAGGTGGAAAGCTGGCTACAGTTCATACTGTGGATTTGAGGCAGGAGCTTAAAGATGGAAATCGCTCTATGTTTTCGAGAAAGTTGCAGGAACTTATTGAAGACAGACTGGCTAAGAATGAGCAGATAATGCTATTCCTTAATAAAAGAGGATATGCGGGATTTGTTTCATGCAGGTCATGTGGTCATGTTATGAAATGTCCACATTGTGATATATCATTGACAGAGCATAGGAATGGTAAATTGATATGTCATTATTGTGGATATGAGCAGGCAAAGGTTACGGAGTGTCCGGAGTGCGGCTCTAAGTATATTTCAGGTTTTAAGGCAGGTACGCAACAGGTTGAAGAGGCTATTGCAAGGAGATATCCGGGTGCAAGAGTGTTAAGGATGGATATGGACACTACTTCAACTAAAGATGGGCATGAAAAGATTCTTGCAGCATTTGCTAATCATGAAGCTGATATATTGGTTGGAACCCAGATGATAGTGAAAGGGCATGATTTTCCGGAAGTTACCTTGGTTGGAGTTCTGGCGGCAGATATGTCTTTGCATGTAGGTGATTATCGTGCGGCAGAGAAAACATTTCAACTTTTGGTACAGGCAGCAGGAAGAGCCGGAAGAGGTTCACGTGCAGGAGAGGTGGTTATTCAGACGTTTTCTCCTGACAATTACAGCGTAGAAGCAGCCGGAAGGCAGGATTATAAGGGCTTTTATGAGGAAGAGATTGCTTACAGAAGTCTTATGGGATATCCACCGGTTCGCAATATGCTTAAAGTAAGTTTCACATCTAAGAATGTTGAGAAACTGGAGAAAGCCTGTGAAGAAGTTAAGATAAAGATGCAGACCTGTATGAAAAAGGGAATAATATGCGTAGGACCTGTTCCCGCAGGCATATATAAGATTAATGATGAGTATACTCAAGTTATGCATATTAAGGCGGCAGATTATGAAGAGTTAAAGGTGTGTAAAGATTTCTTGGAGAATGATGTCCGTGCTGATGGCGTATTTGATGATATATATTTAAATTACGATTTTAATTAAAGAATTGTTTATTGTTGGAGGTACATTTTTATGGCAATCAGAAATATTAGAACACTTGGAGATGAGATTCTTACTAAGAAGGCAAAAGAAGTCACAGAGATGACTCCTAAGATTAGGGAGCTTATTGATGATATGTTCGAGACAATGTATGAGGCTAATGGTTGTGGCCTTGCAGCACCACAGGTAGGTATCAGAAAAAGAGTGGTGGTTATTGACTGTGGAGAACCTATAGTACTCATTAATCCTGAGATACTTGAAGTGAGCGGAGAGCAGACAGGACAGGAAGGTTGTCTTAGTGTTCCGGGCAAATGTGGTATTGTAACAAGACCTAATTATGCTAAGGTTAAGGCACTTAACGAGAATATGGAAGAGGTAATATTGGAAGGTGAGGAGCTTCTTGCGAGATGTTTCTGCCATGAGATTGATCATCTTGAGGGCATTGTGTATGTTGAGAAGGTCGAAGGCGAACTTATGGAAACAGTTGCAGAGGATGAAGACTAAATTACTTTGAATATATGAGGTGAAGAGTTAATGAGAGTTGTTTTTATGGGAACACCGGATTTTGCGGTGGGGACACTTGAAGCAATAATAGAGGCAGGTTATGAGGTTGTGGCTGTGGTTACTCAGCCTGACAAGCCGAAGGGGCGAAGTGGTGCATTAGCAATGTCGCCTGTTAAAGAGGTTGCATTGAAACATAATATTACGGTTCTTCAGCCGGTACGTGCAAGGGATGAAGTATTTGTGAGTGAGCTGGCTGAATATAAGCCGGATGTCATAGTGGTAGTAGCATTTGGACAGATACTTCCAAAAAGCATAATTGATATGCCACCATATGGTTGTATTAATGTACATGCTTCATTACTTCCGAAGTATAGAGGTGCGGCACCAATACAGTATGCTGTTATTGACGGATGTGAGTATTCAGGTGTAACAACTATGCAGATGGATGAAGGCCTTGACACGGGAGATATACTTCTTGTGGAAGAGGTTAAGCTTGACGCAAAAGAAACAGGTGGAAGTCTCTTTGACAGACTTAGTGGTGTAGGAGCCAGCCTTCTTGTTAAAAC
>JAFQIQ010000344.1 GCA_017397445.1 Lachnospira sp. | reverse complement strand
GGTAATGTTTCACCTCACTATCATTTCCAATGTACTGAGTGTGGAGCAGTTATTGATTTAAACTGCGATTGCCGTCAGGCTGAAAAAGAATTCTATGCCGCTGCGAGTCGTAATTTCGGCGGTATTATAGAAGGCAACATATCATTCTTCTATGGAAAATGTGAGTGTTGCACCCAAAAGTAACAACTGATTTATAAAAATAATAACGATTCCTAATTTTGTTGTTGACAAACAAAATAAAGTGTGTTATATTGAACTTGTAAATCAGTAACGATTACTAATTTAAAAATATAAATTAAAAGGAGAACAAAATTATGAGTAAGTATGTATGTTCAGTATGTGGTTATGTTCACGAAGGAGATTCAGCACCAGCAGAGTGCCCAGTCTGTCATGTAGGCGCAGACAAGTTTAAGGAGCAGGCAGGCGAAAGAACTTGGGCTGCAGAGCACGTTGTAGGTGTTGCAAAGGGTGTTAGCGAGGATATCATCGCAGACCTTAGAGCTAACTTTGAAGGTGAGTGTTCAGAAGTTGGTATGTATCTTGCTATGGCAAGAGTTGCACACAGAGAAGGTTACCCAGAAATCGGTCTCTACTATGAGAAGGCTGCTTGGGAAGAGGCAGAGCATGCAGCAAAATTCGCTGAGCTTCTCGGTGAAGTTGTAACAGACAGCACAAAGAAGAACCTTGAGCTTAGAGTTGACGCTGAGAACGGTGCAACAGCTGGTAAGTTTGACCTTGCTAAGAGAGCTAAGGAACAGAACCTTGACGCTATCCACGACACAGTTCACGAGATGGCTAGGGACGAGGCAAGACATGGTAAGGCATTCGAGGGATTGCTTAAGAGATATTTCAACTAATATATTCTGACTTTGAAAGGAGACTTGTTATGGATAAGTATATTTGCCCTTGCGCTTATGAATATGATCCGGCTGTAGGCGATCCTGACAACGGTGTTCCAGCAGGCACAGCATGGGAGGACGTTCCAGAGGATTGGGTTTGCCCGGTATGCGGCTTAGGTAAAGACGCTTTTGAGAAGGTGTAAGGTAATAAAATAATGCTCCCCTCCGTGAGTTTGTGGAACTTACGGAGGGGAGTTGATTTATTCTGTTATCAATTTATCCAACCAGTCTTTCAACAAGACATACTCTTTACCATCAATCTTTATTGAATATGCTTTGTCATCATATGATATTACCTCTAAAGGAATTACTAAATTAAGATTCTCTTGGACAATTCCATAAACATATCCGTAAACATAGCAATTTTTTAACATACCATCAGGTTGTTTTACTAAATCAGAGAGCCCTGCATCTTCAGCCTTTTGACCATTTTTTATTTCATTCAGAAATTTTTCGCATTCAAATATTCCCTTCTTCGAATTTAATATCCCCGAATCATTAGAAAGCGTACCTTTTACAAACTCATATCTGATGCAATTCTCAAGTTTAACCTCCGTCTTCAACAAATCTGATTTTACATATATAGAGGCATACTCGTTATCAGATAAATATCTTACCAAAACATCCTTCCCGCCATCAACAGAATACATCCCTGTTTTAATCTTATCAGCAAGATGCGAAAATGTCTTCTTTTCTCCTACTACATGCCCAACAAATTCCCACTCACCAAAGCACCACACATTACCTTCATTACCTACATATGTATATTCTGTACCACTGTTTGTGGCTATAGTTTTATTTTCATTTTCTGTAAACTCAACATTACCATTACAAGCAGCAAAACACAATATGATTGCTAAACAAATAAAAATAACACATGTTTTTCTCATAACATTACGCTCCTCTAACCCCTGGCCAATCCCAGTGCATCAAGTCATCACTCCACGCCAGTCCTATACTTGCATATTGATCAAACATTGTCTCCTCATCTTCCGGTCCGCTTCCATGAAAAAACATCAACCACCTATGGCTGGTTTCACAAACATCTGCCATATCCATAACAAATCCTGCCGTTATACGCCCCTGCGCCCATGTCCAGTCTCTTTGTCCTAATGTTAATAATACTCCTGTATCTTTCCAACAAACGCAGTCATCTGACTCCATAATTCCAATTCCGTTATACGGAGAATGAAACATATAATATTTATTATCCTTCTGTACCACACACACATTTTCTCCGGCATCAGCACTTCCTGCAAATGTCCAATTTACTATATCATATGTGTAAGACATACTTACGCCGTTTTGTTTATAAAAGCACCACCATTTTTGAGAATCCTTTGCATCCTGCAACAAATACGGATCAATCATTCTCCCCATATTCTCCACAGGGCACTCACCTTTCACCATTAATATTCTAGGGTCACTAAAGCTTTCCAAATCCTGACTTTCCATTACATAGATTCTGCTGTTTTGGTTACCATATTTCTCCCCGTTCTCACGGCAATATGTTTGCAAACATATTAACCATCTGTCTGCATACCGTATTATATTGCCCGGACTTGAATAATTTAATTTTTGATTCTTAGGTGTTAACTTCCTCGGTTCTTCCCATTCAATCAAATCCCTGCTTTTGCTTTTTGCAAGATACATATATACCTGATTATCAGCCTCTGTTTCCACCAAAGTGAAGAACAAATGAAACCACCCATCTACATAGATTGCCGCCGGATCACGATATGCCGTTTTAGAATCTCCTTTAAAAATAATTGGATTCTTTATACAATTTAAATTCATAATACACTCTACCTCAACTTCCTACAATACTGCGTGCACAACTTATCCGTACATTCAGAACATTTCAAAGCCTCGTTACTACCCTCCCAGAAACGCTCAGGATGTATAAGGACGCAAAGCTCCCATATGACGAAAACAATCAACGACATGATGAATAAACTCTCTCCGTAGAAACCGCCCATAAACATCATCGGTGAGAACATCATAAAGTGGTCCCAGTTGAAAATTCTGCATGTAGTACAGCAACGGGTTTTCATAAGAAGTCTAAAAGGACACCATATGAGTACACAAATAAGGTCACACACGTAAAATGCCACTGAAATCATAAAAAGCACACTCTTGTCAATCACTTCCGTATAATAAAGCACACCAATTACCGCCAGCAACAGTACCCAAAGAATCATCACCTTGTATGCAGCCTTAGTTGTGGATACAATATACTTTTTTAAAGCTTCAGCATTCTTTGCCACAAGCTTTGTCACATTATCTTTAGTTAAACTTTCCTTAATCTCTGCCGGGCGGAATCTGTGTGCAAAATGCTTTGCCGACCCTAACGGTATTTTCTTAGTTATAGGCAACATCTGCTCAAGCATATCAAATACCCATATACACCAAAGTATGTGAAAAGGTGTTAACCCTTCAAAAAAATTCCATCCTTCAAGAACACTAAAAGATTCTCTTTTAAAGAACCACACAAGTCCACATAATACAAAAACCACACAACGTCCTACCAGCCTGACTACATATACTTTTCTCATAAACGTCCTCATCAATCTTACAGCATATTAACACTATTCTAACATAATCTTAACAGAAGTTTAACATAAAATTTCAGAAAATGGCGGTGACAGATTTCCATCTGCCACCGCCATCTATTAGGAGGTTTTTCTTAATTCACATTGCAAACAAACGACCCCTATCAGCCTGCATCTGCTACGCCAAGAACAATATCTTCCTGACCTGCAAGATACTTCATAAGCTTAACTGCATCCACAATATCCACCTTGCCATCTGCATTTACATCGCTCTGATTCATTGAGAATCCTGTTTCTGTATCACCTGCAAGATGCTTTTTCAGCATTACCGCATCCTTGATATCTACTATACCATCGCTATTAGAATCACCATATGCACCTACTGTAACTGACTCCGCAATTTCTCTCTGGTCATCTTCCAATTCAACTGCGGTACCATCCGCCTTGAAGAATGCACATCCCTCCGCGATAATATTCTTTAACAGTGTTTCTTCATCTGTACCATAATATGAATTTACACTAATACCATCAGCGAAATATCCGCCTGCGATTACTGCTTCACCAATTATAGGACCTATTACAGGACTAAAATCGTAATCTATTGTATGACTTCCATTATACACACCACCATTAATCACAAGCTTACCTGAATTAGTGAATAATGCACCATTTTCTTCATCTGTGTATTCAAACGAACCGCCATTGATTGTAGCTGTGCCATTGTTATAAACGACAAAATTTTCCGCCTTAAATGTACCGTCCTCAATAGTCAATGTACCTAAATTGCCTACAGCTGAATAACATCCGACAAAAGCGCCACTCTTAATAGTAAGCTTTCCATCATGATTATAGACAGCATCAGTCATACCCGTGTCAGAAGCATCAATCATTCCACCTTCTACACTGCTCTTAATAGTAACATCAGCATTGTAAAATGCAATGGCATAATCACCCGTTGCACCATCATAAATATACTTCTTACCGTTAAGGTCTAACGTAAACTCACCGCCTATTGCTGTTGCCGGCATATCGACAGTTATGTCCGTAAGCAATGTAACTATGCTTCCCGGATTCTTTGCCGCCTCAGCAAATGCAGCACTAAGGTATCCATAATATGTAACCACTCCATCCTTTGTTGTTACCGACACATTTTTCGCAGAAACAACTGACACTGTACCTGTAATACTTGTCTGGTCATCCGTAAAGGCAACTGTGTTACCCTCAGCATCTGCAAAACCACAGCCTTCTGCAATAGCATCCTTTATAGTCATAGCAGTAATTGAATTCTGTGAATCAATCACAAATCCCTGTGTATACTCACCACCGGCTATACTAACTGTTGGAGCGCTATCTTCCTCTGACTCCTGATAATTAGCAATAGTTACAACACCATCCAGCTTACCGCCTTCAACAACTACAGCACCATAGTTTTCAATAACAGCAACTCCGTCTGCACCGCTATACGACAAGGTACCGCCCACAACTGTTACAATACCTTCATTGTATATAGCGCTGGTTGTTCCTGTTACAGTTCCGCCATTAATATATAAGGTACCATCATTACATATACCGCCAACTATAGTTCCACTTTCTACCATCAACGTACCAGCCACATTCAGGATACCAGCCATTGCACTGCCGGCGTCTATTTTACCGCCATCAACACTGCTCATAACTGTTATGTCTGAATTCATCGCCATAATGGCGCCCTGAGTTCCTGTATATGTCCATGTCTTTCCATTAAGATCAAGTGTATAATTTGCATTTTCCAAAAGCAAATATATATTGCCGCTGGTAATACAATCATCTGCAGTAATATCATCAAGAAGTTTAATAACTGACCCCTTATTGTTAACTGCGTAATCAAAGGCTCCCTGAAGAACTGCAAAACTCTTAACATCTCCATCCTTAGTTGTAACAGATGCCACCTTCTTGGCTGTAACATATACTGCTTCTGTAATACTTGTCTGCTCTGCTGTCACAGTAACCTTTTCATCCTTTGAATCATAGATTACCGCACTGTTAACCAACAAGTCAGTTAATACGGCTCCACCACTTACACCCAATCCATTAGGATATATACCGCCTGCTATATAAACTGCAACACTCGAACTCTCAGCAGACTCCATATAGAATGTAAGAAGATTATTAAATGTTCCTCCATTGATAATAAGTGTGCCCTCATTATATACAGACACAACATTTTCAGCTTGTGTATCTGTTCCTTCCAATATTCCTCCGTTAATAGTTGTGCTTCCGTCATTATATATGGCCGCCATCTGACCTTTAACAATACCTTCGTTCACAACCACTTCAGAATCCATATTATATATTCCGAAAGTACCGCCTACGATAGTACCACTTTCTACAATAAGCGAACTATACATACCGCCAATAGCTATTTGTGCTTTTTCAGCCACTATACTGCCGCCATCAGCGCTGCTTTTAACGGTCAATTCAGCAACACAAAGACTCAATGCACCCATTTCATTATTATATACCCAGGTTTTGCCATTCAAATCCAGTATAACCGGGACTTTATCTCCCAAAAGTTCCACAATACTGCTCGGTGTTTTACCAAGTGTGACCGAAGTACTAACCTTAATATTATCAAGCAACTTGACTGTTGAGCCACCATTTTCATATGCATAATCAAACGCATCCTGAAGCATAACAAATTTCTTCTCGACGCCCTCTTTAGTTGTAACTGATACTATCTCTGTTGCCTCAACATAAACTGCTTCCGTAATACTTGTCTGTCCCTCTGACAAAGTCACCTTTGTTTTATCCGCTGTTTTATAGAATTGGCTATTAGACGGAACCACATCTGCTATGATTCCACCTTTTACAACCCCGAATCCATTAGGATATACACCTCCGTATATCACTGCATAAACATCATCACTGTCAGTATCATTCCATATAACAGAATTATTCTTAAAGGTTCCGCCTGTGACAGTTATCACTCCCATATTATACAAAGTTACTGCCACATCCTCCTCAGTATCAGTTCCTGTTACCTCGAATGTACCGCCATTGATAGTCGTTGTATAAGAATTACTGATAGCATTATAATCACCTTTAACAGTACCGCCATTAATGGTTAAGTAAGATTCATTATATATTCCACAATATCCGCCTATAACCGTTCCGCTCTCCAGGATACAGTCTCCAGGACCCCACACATAAATAGCACTCTCAGTCTGACGGCCATCTATAATACCGCCCTCAACACTGCTCTTTATAATAAATGTATCACCGTCATACGTTCTAATCTCAATAGCCTGATAAGCATCTCCATCCTCCGATGGTACATATGTTATCTTCTTGCCATTCAAGTCCAAAATCAACTCTTTTATACTCTCAATAACAACCGGCTCTTCCAACTCAACATCTTCTATTAATGTTACGGTAGCCTTGGAACATTCTTCAGCCACATAGTCAAATGCTTCAGCAAGGTTATTAAAATATTCCACCTTGCTTCCCGAAGTAACCTTGGCTACAGTCTTCTTATATATGTAAACAGCTCCAGATACAGATGTCTGCCCATCTGTCATAGCAATCGCTTTACCATCTTTATCCGTCACTATATATCTTTCAGGAAGCAAATCCGCAATAGTCACAGACTTTTCACCTATAGTACCACTTACCGTTATACCGTTAGGGAAATAACAACCCCTTAAATCAACCACTCCGGCTTCTGCATTATCCCAGTTAATAACAAGCTCCCCTGTAATAGCAGAATTCACTTCATTAGAATATAAGCTTCCACTATTAACAACCTTGCCAATTGTTCCATTATTATTAACCACAGATGCATTGGCAATTGTTCCGCCGCTTACAGTTCCATTGTTAGTTAATGTTCCCTTAACTGTAAGCGTAACATTATCTGCAAGTGTAACTGTTACATTATTCGGCACATACCAATTATGCTCTGCCGCAATTGTCATATCACTACCAATCTCAATATCTTTAACAATATTAATAACCGACCATTCCTGACCTGCAGCTGTAATGGCTGCACTCAATGTGCCATAACCTGTAATAACACTATCCTTAACAACTGTGGCAACCACATCGCCTTTAATGGCATACACCGTACCTGTGGCATCACTAATATCCTCCACTACACCACTTTCACCATATAATGCGACACCTTCTCCAAGGAAAACGCCATTACTCTCAGAAGAATTATTTATAACAGTACTTCCTGTTAAGACACCGCCATTAATAGTAGTTTTACAATTAGTACCATTACTAACAGCAGATTCGTTACCAACTATCTTTCCTCCATTAATAGTAACTGTCATCTCTCCATTAACACTACCGGCAAATATTCCTCTTGAAGTTGCTGTGATTGTGCCACCATTTACTATAAGGCTTGATGTACCAATATCTTTATCTGATACACCTACACTCATTCCATTACTACCACTAATATCTCCACCGTTAATCGTAGTCGTTCCACCTCTAACTTCAATACCGTATGAACTTCCACTAATTGTGCCTCCATTAACTGTCAACAAACCTTCACTGACTATGGCAGAGGATGCGATTCCACCTATCACTCTGGTATTGCTAATAGTGCCGCTCTCTACTACCAGTATACCTTCGCTCGATATGGCATAATTACTGTCATCTGCAATAATCTTACCGCCTTCGATACTGCTCTTAATTGTAAGTGAACCATCTTTTTTCAGATCCATATAAGCATCTGCGTTTAATTTTAAGGTATTACCATTTAAATCTAAAACAATATCCTTGCCTGTAATATCAAATCTTTCCGCTACACTTACATCCTTTAACAATGTAACAGTACTGCCTTCACTTGCATTAGCTACTGCCACAGCCTCTGCCAATGTGGAATACTTTGTAACATTACCACCTGCTGAAACAGCAATTTTCTTAGCTTCTTCCGGCACCTCTTTCGATGCATACACTGTTCCTGTTGCATCACTAAGCTGCACCACATCATAGTTCTCGTCATATAACACAACTCCATCACCAAGAGTAATCGAACCTGTATCCTGTTCAGTGGCAGAAGTTGCGATATGACCACCGCTCAATGTACCACCGTTGATAATTATATTAGAACTCTTATTATGATTTAACGCATACTCATCACCTCTGATATATCCATCATTGATAGTTACTGTAGAAACAACAGTATAGGTACCTTGTATTCCATAAACTTTTCCTATAAGTCTGCCATCATTTACAATAAGTTCAGCCTCTTCTATGCTAACAGATACAGCACCTCCACTTATCTCACCATCATTAATAGTAACTTTTCCTTCCCTGATATGCAGGCCTGCTACCGTACTACTTATTGTGCCACCATTGACAGTAACCGTTCCCCCACTTTTTATTCCTGTGCTACCATTCTCTGGCTTTGTATTCTCAATAATACCGCTTTCCACAACCAGTGTGCCATCATTATGTACAGTCTCGAAAGCATCTGATGTAGTAATCTTACCACCATCAGCACTGCTCTTTACTGTAAGTGAGCCTGTATCTGCAATCCATAACACAACATCACTATTACTTCCTGTAAGCACCTTACCATTCAGCTCTAAAGTAATATCCTTGCTTGTAATAATGATCTTTTTCTCTGTACTTACATTTTTTAACAACGTAATCGTGCTGCCCTCACTCGCATTAGCAGCTGTTACTGCCTCTGCCAAAGTGGCATACTCCGTTGTCACGGCTTCCTGTCCCTCCACGGCAGCTGTGGTCACGCTTGCCTCGTTAGTACTTACTGTCTCCTCAGCACTTACCGCTACCGGCATAGGAATATATGCCATCGCCATAACAAATGCCATAATAGCACTCATCACTCTGTTTACCAGTTTCTTTTTTCTTGCCATTAACCTTCTCCTCCTTAATTATTTATTCACAGGGTGCTCTTTGGAGCACCCTATAATAATCCCTTAACAGTAGGTCTTAACCGGCCTGGGCCTCGCCCAGAATAACATCAGTATAACCGGCAAGATGCTTCATAAGCTTTACAGCATCTTTAAGATCAACTATACCATCAGCATTAACATCAGAATTATACATATCTATTCCTGTATCCGTCATACCGGCAATATGCTTCTTCACAACAACTGCATCAGCAATATTAATCTTACCATCTCCGTTAGAATCCCCATAAACCGTAGCCACATAAGTGTACATCTCAGCTACAACATCAGATATATATCCTGTTGCTACTTCCTTCACATAGAACTTTGCCGTTGCTGCATCATTCTTTGTATATGTAAGCTTATCCGTCCACACAACATTATTGACTGACTCTGCATTAGCAAGAACATATCCCTCTGCAGCAGTCACGGTAAATTCTTTCCTGCTTGTATCATCAGTACTATACTGGCTGCCTGACTTAACTGTCAGATACTTAATTGTAACTGTCTGTGTTGCCAAATTAACCTTTATGCCACCCTCAAGCTCCGCATACACCTTAAGCGTATACATACCTGCTGCACTTGGTGCATTGTCAAGCACATTTTCCTTAGAATCAGTCCACTCATATACAAGTTTATCTTCTGCAGTAATATAATCCTTAGGATCTGCAACAGCATTTCCTGTAAATCCGAATTCTGATGGGTATGTATTGCTACTAAGTTCAGTAATTCCCACAATTACCGTATGTCCGATACTTTCCTGATTCTCTTCCAATGTCACCAATGTTCCATCTTCCCTATAGTATGCACATCCTTTAGCAAGGAGATTTTGGATAGTTGTTGCGCCCTTGTCATAATATTCATATATGTCGATTCCGCCTTCAAAACGTCCTCCATTCACAACTATCGGTGCTTTCTCTGACTCATACACACAGTCCTTAAAAGTAATTGCACCCTTAAATATACCTCCATTAATAGTTACCGTATTATCATTATGAATAACTGCATAATCATCTTCTGAAGCTGTATAGCTGAATGTGCCGCCATTAATAATCAAATCACCTTCATTGTCGATAGCCGCCTTTACACCTGTAAATGTACCACCATTAATGATTACTGTGCCGCCATCATTCCAAACGGCCGAATATCCTCCATTTATAACACCACTCTCGATAGTAAGCAGACCTCCGAAGTTGCCCAATGCATCCCTCGCTGTAGTAGAATTATCAATAAATCCGCCCGTGACACTATCCTTAATAGTAACTGTCGCATTATAAAACTTAATAACTTCATCACTATCATTATTATTAAAAGTATACTTCTTACCATTGATGTCCAATGTATACTCTCCGCCATATGTAACTGCTGTAATATTCGTTGTCACATCTGAAAGTAATTTAACTGTGCTTCCCGGATTCTTAGACGCCTCATACAATGCCTGTTCTAATTTAACGTAATATGTAGTTTTGCCATCCTTTGTTGTCAAAGATACATTGTTAACAGAACTTACCACCTTTACTGCACCGGCAATTGATGTAGCACTATCTTCATAAGTAATCTTTTCACCTGTTGAATCAACCACATAACAGTCCGCTGCAATAACATCCTTAATGGCAACTGTGCTTCCGGCATCTGTTGAATCTATGTACAGACCATTCTGGAATTCACCGCCGGATATCTCTACATATGGTGCAACACTGTCATCAGAATCGTACTTAGGACAAATAGTAGTATTTTCACCCTTAAACACACCGCCGTTAATAACCAGTTTACCATATGCCTCAATATTCTCTCCCTGTTCATCCATGGTAAATGTACCATTATTAATTGTAAGAGAGTATGACGAATACACTTTACCATTGATTGTTCCGCCATTAATTGTAAGCTCCTCCCTGTTGTACACACAGCCTTCTATAACACCGCCGTTAATTATCAACTCATCATCCTGATTGTAAACCGCTCTAGTCACAGCACTAATTGTTCCATTATTAATTACCGTATATTCGCTATTGTATATACCATACTTTGAACCAATGATAGTTACATTTTCTATAACTAACAATCCACTGCTATAGTTACGTACAGCAGCGTCTGTTGTACCTGCGGCATCTATAGTTCCGCCTTCCTGACTACTTTTGATCGTAAACTGCAATTCTTCATATTCATAATCATTCATGATAATTGCGTATTCTATATCGCCTGAATATGTAATCTTCTTTCCGTTCAAGTCCAATACTATATTTCCGGTACTCTCTAATATTGTAGTTGCCGGAACAGTAATATTATCAAGCAACTTAACTGTTGCCTCCTTCATATTCTTCGTATAGTCAAATGCCTGCTGAAGACTGACAAATTCTTTAACCGTTCCATCCTTATCAGTTACCGAAACCACTGTGTTTGCCTTTACATACACTGCCCCTGGAACACTGGTCTGCTCTTCCTCCAGCGTCACCTTCTCATCACCTGCAACTGTATATATTCCTGAGCCCTCCGGAATTACATCTGCCAGAACGCCCTCTTCTACAACACCCAATCCATTAGGATAGGTTCCACCATAAACAGAAAACATTCCCCCACAATTCCATATTGTATTAGTATCTTTGAATGTTCCTCCCATTACAATAGCTGTTCCTTCGTTGTACAGAGTTGAACATATATATTCACCATCAACTCCTGTAAAATCGAACATTCCACCATTAACAAACAAAGTCCCATAATTATCAATTGCTGCCCAATAACCGGATATAGTACCTCCATTCACTGTTAAAAGACCATTGTTTTCTATACCCGCATATTCCCCTCCAATAATAGTTCCGCTCTCTATTATAATATTACTGTTGTAATATCCATTGGCTACGAAAGCATAACCTGCGTCACTTCCGTCTATAACGCCACCTTCACAACTACTCTTTATAGTAAACTTTCCATAAGCATAAACATCTGCACATATTACCTCATATACATAATCGTCTTCGTTTACCTTTACGTAAGTAAGTTTCTTGCCGTTCAAATCCAATACTATATTGCCTGAGCTGGCAACTTCAACATAGATACTTCTATCTACGGTAACATCCTGAAGAAGTGTAATTGTCGCCTCATAACAATAGTATGCATATTCGAATGCCTCATGTATACTGCCGAATAAGCTCTCTTCGCCATATTCATCAACAAGCTTAATCATCTTCTTTGGCTGGATATATACTGCACCCGATACGGACGTCTGCCCTTCCGCAATAGCAATTTCATTAAACTCACTGTCCGTTACCGAACTTTTATTAGAAATAACATCCGCAACTGTTACACCTTTATCACCTATAGTACCGCTTACAGTCAGTCCATTCGGGAAATAACATCCGTTTAATGATAATGTTATATTCTCCGCACTTGCAGCATTGATTGTAAGCGTACCCTTAATAGAACTTCCGTTTTCAGATACAAGCTCATTAGTATTAATAACGTCTTCTACTGTACCCTCATTAGTAAATGTACCATTATTTGTAACATTTCCTACTGTACCCTTATTAGTAAATGTACCATTGTTTGTGATTGTCCCCGTACACTTTAAGGTAACACCCTCCGGAACTTTCCACTCCTGACCTTCATAAACAGTAATATCACCTGTTATTTCAGCATCTTTAATTACAGTAAAAACTGCACTTTCCTGTCCGACAGCTGCAATAGCTGCCTCCAATGTCTCATAGCCTGCAACTGCTCCGGCTCTGATAACTGTAACCACCACATTTCCTTTAATTACCACAACCGTACCTTGGGCACTGCTAATATCAACCTGTTCACCATTTTGGTTATATAATGCAACTCCCTCGCCAAGAGAAACAGTGGAATTTTCACCTTCAGTCGTTACAACCGTTTTGCCGGTTAGCATACCACCATTAATAGTAGTTTTACAATTAACAGCATTGCGAATGGCACACTCACCTCCGATAAGCTCACCATTATTGATAATAACCGTATGCTCACCGTTAACACCACCGGCTTCTATTGCCTTTACAGTTCCTGTTATTATACCACCATTCACCTCAAGAGCTGCTGTAGCACCATCTATATCAGAAATAGCTACCTCAATTCCGTACTCGCCACTAATGTCTCCAGCGTTAATAGTCGCCTTTCCACCTATAACCTGAATACCGGATGTACTACCGGTTATCGTACCACCATTGACTGTCAATACACCTTTACCTATAATCGCCGTAGTTGTAGTTCCACTTATCTTGGTTGTATTAATAATAGTGCCACTCTCAACAACTAATGTACCCTGATTATTAATAACTCTATGACTATCATCTGTAGTAATCTTACCACCATTTATACTACTCTTAATTGTAAGTGAACCCTTAGATGTAACCCTCAACAACTCATTGCCGTCACCACCTGACAACACCTTACCGTTCAAATCCAAAGTGATATTCTTACCTTCAAAATAAACTTTTTCCCATATGCTTATACTGTCTAACAGTGTAATAACACTGCCCTCACTTGCATTAGCTACAGTTAAAGCCTCTGCCAGTGTAGCATGCTTTGTAACATTACCACCGGCCGATACCATTATCTTCTTCGCTTCTTCCGGTGTATCTTTCCTCGCATACACAGTGCCTTTAGCGTTGCTAAAGTCCACCACATCATAGTTTTCGTTGTACAGAACAACTCCATCACCAAGCATAATTACACCTGTCTCTGCCTCAACATCAAAAATTGCAACATCACTAGGATCAGCATTCATTGTACCACCATTAATAGTTATATCTCCACTTCCTTCATTAATTATGGCATAATCAACACCGCTGATATATCCATCATTAACAGTTATAGTTGTAGTTTCATTATCGTTATAAAGATAGATTCCATAACTTAATCCGATAAGACTGCCGCCATCCACCACAAGTTCTGCACTGTATTCTGCCCCATTCGTATCAACAAGAACTGCATAAGTTTCTCCTCTTATCTCTCCATCTTTAATTGTAGCTTTTCCCTTCGTAACAACCACACCCTCTGTTGTAGCACTTATCCTGCCATCATTGATAGTAAGTGTCCCACAACTTCTGATTCCAACTCGTGTTACTCCATTCTCTTCCGCCGTATTGCTGATAATACCGCTATCAACAACCAGCGTTCCCATATTCTCAATAACTATATAGCTGCTTGCCGTAGTAATTGCACCACCTTCAACACTGCTCTTAATTGTAAGAGAAGCTACAGAATCAATTCGCATTACAGTTTCAGTACAGTTTCCTGTAAGCACCTTACCATTCAGCTCTAAAGTAATATCCGTCCCTGTAATTTGGATTCGTTCTGATGTACTTACATCCTTAAGCAATGTAATAGTACTTCCTTCATTAGCATTGGCTGCTGCCACAGCCTCTGCCAATGTTGCATACTTTGTAACATTGCCACCCGATGAAACGCTCACCATCATAGCTTCTTGCGGCACTTCTTTCAAAGCGTACACGATTCCTTTGGCACTGCCAATCTCCACTACGTCATAGTTTTCGTCGTAGACCACAACACCTTCACCTAAAGTAACTTTTTCAGGCGTAGCATACGGATATATCAATGAACTATCGCCCTTCCATGTACCACCGTTAATAGTTGTATTAGAATCCATAGAATTATATAACGCAAAATCACCACCACCGATATATCCACCATTGACAGTTACCGTTACAGGTCCTAATGCGCCAATAGCTGATATTCCGTATGTTGTTCCAATAACCTTACCACCCTCTACAACAAGCTCTGCACTGTGTCCGCTAACCATTGGATTAAGTCCAATCGCCTTATCACCACTTATATCACCATTGTTGATTACGGCTTTTCCACACCTTACATATATTCCATATGACGTAGCACTTATATTTGCGCCATTAATTATAAGTGTTCCCGAATTATCAATACCACTTCTTGTTATTCCGCCCTCAATGCATGTATTCTCTAAAGTACCGCTTTCCAGAACCAAAACACCATAATTATCAATAACTATATAGTTGCTTGCAGTAGTAATTGCACCACCTTCAACACTGCTCTTAACTGTAATGGAGCCTGTAGCAGCTACTTTCAACACAGATTGACTGTTACTTCCTGTAAGCACCTTACCATTCAGCTCAAAAGTAATATCCTTACCTGTAATTTGGATTCGTTCTGATGTACTTACATCCTTAAGCAATGTAATAGTACTTCCTTCATTAGCATTGGCTGCTGCCACAGCTGCTGCCAATGTTGCATACTCCGTTGTCACAGCTTCCTGCCCCTGGCCAGCCGCTGTGGTCATGCTTGCTTCGTTAGTATTTACTGTCTCCTCAGCACTTACCGCTACCGGCATAGGAATATATGCCATCGCCAGAACCAGTGCCATAATCGCACTCAGCACTCTGTTAACAATTATCTTCTTTCTTGTCATTAACTTCTCCTCCCTAATTAACCGATCTGGCTCATCCAAGCGCACCCGGTAATTATATAACTCCAAGCTCTCTGGCTCTTTGTACCGCCTGATGACGGTTCTTAACCTCCAGCTTTGCAAATATATGCTTACAGTGCTTCTTCACTGTTTCCTCTGCCGTACCTGTAATATCCGCTATCTGTCTATTAGTGTACAACTCTGCCAACAATCTTAACACCTTCATCTCAGTTTCCGTCAGCTTAGGTGTATTGGCAAGCTGTGCTTTCAAGTATCTAGGGTGCATAGCAGCACTTTTCTCTGTGAGCTTTATAATTCTCTCCAGATATTCATCATCATTATCTATACCTATGGTTTTTCTGTAATATCGCAAAACATCCAGAGCCCTCTGCCCCTCATCTGCAAACAGTCTGTCATAACGATATTTCCTCGACAACCTTAAAGCTGCCTCTATGTGACTAAGCGCCTCCTCTTTTCTTTCATCCGCATAATCACTCATTGCCCATATGATATGCAACTCACAATCGTCCATATAACGCTCACCACCTTCAAGCAGAGGAAGCAGTCTCATTGCCAGCGCTGTCACTGCAAGGTGCTTCCCCTGAATGATATATGCTCTCATCTTGACCATATAGCGAAATAAGTCTAACATACAGAACTTAGTATTCTCATCCGGCGCTCCATCCCTCATCCACAAAGTCACCGTCTCGTAATCCCCATCATACATAGCTCCCCATGCTGACATCGCATCTATATTGGGCAAAAATTCATTAAGCCCCGTTTCTTTAAGCTGCTTTTTCATATTCTCCATAAGCGGTGCAGCCACCTCCGCCTGTCCGTTAATAACCATTATGTATATTTCTAAAGTAAGTGCTACAAATAAAATTCGCATATCCGCCTTTTCTTTTAGAAACGGAATCAAGCTTACAACTTTAACCAGTGCCCCATAGCAGTCATCCCGCCAATACATAACCTCAGCCTGCATAATATCATATATGTAACCGGCCTGCTCTCCATAAATAATATCAAGCAGATCCATAACATATTCTTTCTTTCCCGACAGCCTGTCTATACAAGGCGTAAAATCCCATACACCATTAATAACACTTGGCCTTGCTGCCGTCAGTGTCATATTAGGAACCGGAGTAGCACCTTTTCCTTTGATTTCTCTTACAAGTGCAAATAAATCTTCCTTACTCAGACCCGGAAGGTACATCTTTATAATATCCTGATAATAGCTGCCCAGTGGTAACTCACTTATAACCTGTCTCGCCTTATCAATCTTACCATCCAATATAAGTACCTGTGCCTGTCCCATCGCAGCCACCGGATGATTCTTTATATTCTCCGGTGTCAACATAAGGAACCATTTTCGATATTCCCACAACGCATGTATAGAAAACGGTCTTCGCAATACCTCATCGAACAATGCTGCCATTTCCTCAGTATCTGTCATATGCCTTAGCTTACGCAATGCCTGTCTGTCTGCTTGTGGCAGATACCTCACCTTCATCCGGTCACCTCCCTTACTTCCATTGTAAAATGTATTGTGCTATCGTATGACCTTTCACATATAACACTTTATTGTGTTACAATGCCACACACTATGTACATATTATACCCCTATTCGACATTTGTCCATACCTCTAAAGTGGTATTTGCATTTTATACACCCCCACCGTTTTAGCCCCTGTGCAGCTATTCTCACATTTTTTGATATCAACACAATTCTAACATAATCTTTGCAAAAATTTAATATATAATTTCATGAAAATGGCGGTGGCAGATTATATCTGCCCCCGCCGGGTAAGGGGGTATTTCTATGTTATTGACTTAGACACCTAATCCACCTTATAAACATTTATGATGCACTTCCAAGTACGATATCTTCATACCCTGCAAGATACTGCATAAGCTTAACTGCATCACCAATATCAACGGTGCCGTCCCCATTAACATCACTCTGGTTAAGAACAATTCCTGTGTCAGTCATACCTGCAAGATGCTTTTTCAACATTACAGCATCTTTAATATCTACCACATCATCATTATTAGCATCACCATATGCTTTAACAGTCACTGCCTGAGCTATTATTCTCTGGTCATCCTCAAGCACAATTGCTGTTCCGTCTTCTCTAAAGAATGCGTAACCTTCTGCAATTATATTCTTTAACAAACTTTCCTCATCAGTACCATCATATGAATACACATTAATGCCGTCAGCAAAATATCCACCGGCGATTACAACTTCACCCATCATAGGACCGGTTACAATATTAAAATCATAATCTATTGTATGATTACCCTTATATGTACCGCCATTGATTACAAGCTTACCTGCGTTAACAAATAATGAACCGCTTCCTTTATCTGTGTACTCAAAATCACCACCATTAATTGTAGCTGTTCCTAGATTATGAACAACACAATAGTTTCCCTTAAACGTACCATCGTTAATTACTACTGTACCCTGACTTTCTATAGCACAGTCTCCAATGATAGTACAATCCTCTATTGTAAGAGTTCCATTCACAGTATTAATACCTACGCCATCTGCAGCAGATGCATCAATCGTACCACCTTCTATGCCACTCTTAATCGTAACATCCACGTTAATCAAACCGATTGCCGTATAAGCATCGCCCTCTGCTAATGTATACTTCTTACCATTAAGATCGATAGTGAATTCGCCACCCATTGCCATAGCTGATATATTAGTAGTGATATCTGTAAGCAATGTCACTGTACTACCAGGATTCTTTGTGGCCTCTGCTAATGCTCCACTAAGATATGCATAATATTTAACCGCTCCATCCTTTGTTGTTACCGATATATTCTTAGCAGAATCAACTGACACAGCACCTATAATACTTATCATATCATCTGTCAAAGCAACTGTGTTACCTTCTGCATCTACAAAAGCACAACCTTCTGCAAGAGCATCTTTTACAATCATGACAATAATCGCATTCTCTGAATCAATAGCAAAGCCCTGCGGATATTCTCCACCTTCTATACTAACTGTCGGAATACTATCTTCCTCTGACTCCTGATAATTCATAATAGTAACTGCACAATCCAATGTACCACCTGAAATAACCACATCTCGCTCATTAAGTATAGCAGCTTTTGTTCCTGTAACAGTTCCGCCGTTAACATATACCGAATCGCGATTATACACAGCAACATCACCCATAACAGTTCCGCCATTGATAAATAATTGACCGCCATTGGCTATACCCATCTGTCCGCCAACGATAGTTCCACTCTCTACCGTAAGCATACCAATCTCATTAAAAACAGCGCCACTTGCATTAGGTGCAAGTATCTTACCACCAGAAACACTACTCTTAATTGTAAGTGCTACGAATGCACTACCAACAGCCATCTGGCTATCTGTATAATTCCAAGTCTTACCATTCAAATCAAGTGTTAAAGTTGCAATATCCGTCACCATATATGAATATATATCGCCGACAATAACTAACGCATCTGTTGTAATATCATCAAGCAACGTAACTGTTGAACCCTCATTAGCGTATGCATAGTCAAATGCATTCTGAAGGCCAGCGAACTTCTTCACATTGCCATCCTTAGTTGCAACCGAAACCACCTCTGTAGACTTAACATATACCGCTTCCGCAACACTTGTCTGACCTTCTGTTATTGTAACTCCGGAATCATCTGAGCTCTTATAAAATGCACTGTTTGACGGAAGAACATCTGCGATTGTTTGTTCTCCCAGAATGCCAAATCCCTTAGGATAGATTCCACCCAACACAACTGCTGAAACGTTTCCTGAGTAATCAATATCGCTCCAAATTGTAGAAGCATTATTAAACGTTCCACCATTAATAGTAACCATTTCATTATTATACAATGTTACACACACATACTCTTCGGTACTAACACCTGTTGCCTCAAAAGTACCGCCATTGACAGTCAACTTACCGGAATTATCAATTGCACTATAATTACCCTTAGCATCACCGCCATTAACAACTAAATTACCATCATTCTCTATACCAAAATAACCGCCTACAAATGTTCCGCTCTCTATAATCGCAGAACCAGAGCTATCAATATAAATAGCACTCTTTACCTCGCTACCATCTATACACCCCCCAGGGGCACTGCTCGTTATAGTAAACTTATCAGTGGTAGCTACATATAATTCCAACACAGAATATGCATACTTATCTTCTGCGGGAGCAATTCTTACCTTCTTACCATTCAGGTCGAAAACCATCTCCCCTGAACTATAAACATGAACACAGTCATCCACTGTTACATCATCAAGAAGTGTAATAGTCGATTTTGAATAGTCCTCTGCGTAATAAAATGCATCTTGAAGGTTATCAAATAACATCTGTGTATTTCCGGATGTAAACTTAACCATCTTCTTCTTACCCATGTGCACGGCACCTGATACAGAAGTCTGCCCCTCTGTGATAGCAATCTCATTCCCCTCTTCATCCACCAACGTATATCCTTTCGGAAGTACATCTGTAATAGTAACATCCTTCTCACCTATAGTACCGCTTACAGTCAAACCATTAGGGAAATAGCAATCACTTAAATCAAGCTCCCCGTCTTCTGCATTACCCCAATTAATAACAAGCTCCCCTGTAATAACAGATTCCGTATTACAAGAATATAATGTTCCTTTATTAACAATCTTACCGATTGTTCCATTATTATTAACTACACCTAAATTAGTAACTACTCCACCGCTTATAGTTCCGTTATTAGTTAATGCTCCTTCAACTGTAAGTGTAGCATTATCTGCAAGTGTAACCGTCACATTATTCGAAACATACCAATTATGCTGTGTATGAATCGTCATATCACCATCAATCTTAATGTCTTTAATTATAATAATATCTGACCACACATCACCTGCTGCTATAACAGCTGCCTCCAGCGTGTCATAAGCTGTAAGCTCTCCGTCTTTAAGAAGTGTAGCCACTATATCCCCTTTAAATACTTTCACGGTACCTGTAGCGTTATCAAGCTCAACTACTTCACCACTTTCATTACACAGCACAACACCATCCCCAAGGAACGCACCCAAACTATGTGGATGATTATCTACAATCTGCTCTCCGGTTAATGTACCGCCATTAATAGTAGTTTTACAATTCGTACCATTTGAGATAGCACACTCGTCGCCAATAACCTCTCCTCCGTTAATAGTAACTGTCTGCTCACCATTAACACTACCGGCATATATTCCTCTTGCAGTTGCCACTATCTTACCACCATTTACCTCAAGGTCTGCTGTAGCCTCATTTGAACTTGCAACACCTATAACAATTCCATCATCGCCACTAATCTCTCCGCCGTTAACAGTAGTCTTCCCACCTCTGACATCAATACCGCATGCGTTTCCGCTAACTGCACCTCCATTAACAGTTAATGTTCCTTTACTTATAATTGCAGCTGTTGTTGCTCCGCTTTTTACATACGTATTAATAATAGTACCGCTATCAATAACCAATATACCATGATTATTAATAACCCTATCGCCATTGTCTGTAGTAATCTTACCGCCATCTACACTACTCTTAACTGTAAGCGAACCCTTAGAAGTAACCCTTAACACGCCATTACCGTTACCACCTGATAGCACCTTACCCTTAAGCTCTAAAGTAACATTCTTCCCCTCGATATAAATCTCTTCCGCTACACTTACATCCTTTAACAATGTAATTATACTACCTTCATTAGCGTTCGCCACTTTTACAGCTTCTGCTAATGTAACATGTTTTGTAACATTAGCACCTACTGTAACCGATATTCTCTTCGCTTCTTCCGGTGCTTCTTTCAATGCATACACTGTTCCTTTGGCACTGCTAAGCTCCACCACATCATAATTTTCGTCATACAGTACAACACCTTCACCAAGGGTAACTGCTCCGGTATCACCTTCTTCATCATACACTACGTTTTCACCATTCAACGTACCACCATTAATAGTTGTATTAGCACCACTTATATCTCTTATAGCATAATCACCACCACTAATATAGCCATCATTAACAGTTATTGCCACATCGCCACTATAAGCACTAGCACTGATTCCGGATTTTGTTCCTATAAGCTTACCATCATTTACAATAAGTTCTGCACTTTGTCCCTGCACACTTGGGATAAGCTCAATAGAATAATACTCTCCACTTATATCACCACCATTGATTGTTGCTTTTCCATTAGTAACATACACACCATCTGTTGTGGCACTTATATCACCACCATAAATAGTGAGCGTTCCACTACTTGTAATACCAATTCGTGATATTCCATTCTTAGGTGTTGTATTCTCTATAGCACCACTCTCAATAACCAACACACCATTGTTATCAATAGTATAATAACTATTCGCCGTAACAATCATACCCTCTTCAACACTGTTCTTAATTGTAAGGGAGCCTGTAGAAGAAACCCATAACACACTATCACTGTGACTTCCTGTAAGAGTCTTACCATTCAGCTCTAAAGTAATATCCTTACCTGTAATCTCAATACGCTCTGCTGTGCTTACATCCTTTAACAGTGTAATTATACTACCTTCATTAACGTTCGCCACTTTTACAGCTTCTGCTAATGTAACATGTTTTGTAACATTAGCACCTACTGTAACCGATATTTTCTCCGCCTCTTCGGGCACCTCTTTCAACGCATACACTGTTCCCGTAGCATCACTAAGCCGCACTACGTCATAGTTTTCGTCGTACAGTACAACACCTTCACCAAGGGTAACTGCTCCGGTATCACCTTCTTCATCATACACTACGTTTTCACCATTCAACGTACCACCATTAATAGTTGTATTAGCACCACTTATATCTTCTATAGCATAATCACCACCACTAATATAGCCATCATTAACAGTTATTGCCACATCGCCACTATAAGCAATAGCACGGATTCCGGAGCTTGTTCCTATAAGCTTACCATCATTTACAATAAGTTCCGCACTTTGTCCCTGTGCACATGGGTTAACCTCAATAGAACACACCCCTCCTCTTATATCACCACCGTTGATTGTTACTTTTCCATTAGCAACATACACACCATCTGTTGTAGCACTTATATCACCACCATAAATAGTGAGCATTCCATTACTTGCAATACCACTTCGTGATACTCCATTCTCAGGGGTTGTATTCTCTATAGCACCATTCTCAATAACCAATGCACCCTCATTATCAATAGCTAACTCACTATTTGCCGTGGCAATCTTACCACCTTCAAGGCTACTCTTAATTGTAAGAGAGCCGGTAGAATCAACCTTTAACACACTCCAACTATGACTTCCTGTAAGAGTCTTACCATTCAGCTCTAAAGTAATATCCTTACCTGTAATCTCAATACACTCTGCTGTGCTTACATCCTTTAACAATGTAATTATACTACCCTCATTAGTATTGGCAGCTGTTACAGCCTCTGCCAGTGTGGCACACTCCCTTGTCTCACTCTGCTGCCCTTCTGCACCAACCAATGTTACCGATGCTTCATTAGTACTTTCACCTTCTGCCGCACTAACCGACAATGGTGCCGGCATAGGCATATACGCAAGTACCATAACAAGTGCCATAACAGCACTTATCACTCTGTTTACTAGTTTCTTTTTTCTTGCCATTAACTTCTCCTCCTTGTTTGCTAGAAACTTCTATATTATTCCAAGCTCTCTGGCCCTTTGTACCGCCTGATGACGGTTCTTGACCGAAAGCTTTGCAAATATATGTTTACAGTGCTTTTTCACTGTTTCCTCCGCTGTACCTGTAATTTCGGCTATCTGTCCATTAGTATACAACTCTGCTAACAGTCTCAACACTTTCATCTCCGTATTAGTAAGTGCTGGAGTTTCTGAAAGTTGAACCTTAAGATATCTTGGATGCATACCTGCAGTCTTTTCTGTGAGTTTAAGCACATGCTCAAAATATTCTTCATTTACTCCGCATTTTCCTATCTTTTTGTAATATCTTAACAATTCAAGCACTCTCTGCCCCTCATCTGCGAAAAGCCTGTCATAGTGATACTTTTCAGACAATTTCAATGCAACTTCCAGGTGACTGACCGCTTCCTCTTTCCTTCCGTCTGCGTAATCACTCATAGCCCATATAATATGTAACTCACAAGTATCCATATACCGCTCGCCACCTTCTACCAAAGGAAGCAACCTCATAGCCAATGCTGTTACAGCAAGATGCTTTCCCTGAATTATGTATGCTCTCATCTTTACCATATAGCGAAACAGATCCAACATACAGAACTTGCCATTCTCATCCGGTGCTCCATCCCTCATCCACTTAGTCACCGTCTCATAATCTCCATCATACATAGCCCCCCATGCTGTCATTGCCTCTATATTAGGAAGATACTCATTAAGCTCTGTCTCCTTAATCTGCTTTCTCAAATTCTCCATAAGCGGTGCAACTACTGCCGCCTGTCCGTTTAGAACCATTATGTATATCTCAAGAGTTAGTGCCGCAAACAGCAATCGCATATCATCTCTTTCTTTAAGAAATGGTATAATACCCACTATCTTAACCAATGCACCGTAGCAATCATCACGCCAGTACATACTCTCCGCATATGCCAGTTCATATATATATCCGGCCTGTTCGCCGAATAGCACTTCAATAAGTTCCATAGCAGAATCTTTATTCTCAATCATCCTATCTGCATATGGCGTAAAGTCCCACACACCATTTAATACACTGGGCCTTGCGGCCGTAAGGGTCATATTCGGCACAGGTGTAGGTCCCTTTCCCTTTATGTCCCTTATTAAAGAAAACATATCCTCTTTACTTAAGCCCGGCACATACATCTTTATAAGAGACTGATAATAACTCCCCAAAGGAAGCATACTGATAACTTCCCTGGCCTTATCAATCTTTCCATCCAATATAAGAACCTGGGCACACCCTATAGCAACAACCGGATGCTTCTTTATATCTTCCGGTGTCAGCATATTAAACCACTTGCGATACTCCCATAGCGCCTGTATGGAAAATTCTCTGTGCAATACTTCTTCAAACAACACAGCCATCTCATCAGTATCTGTCATATGTCTTAACTTATGTAAAGCCTGCCTGTCTGCATGAGGCAGATATCTAACCTTCATCCAATCAACTCCTTGCTTCCTTTGTAAAATGTGTTGCTCTTTAGCATCCCCTTCGGTGTGCAACACTTCATTATGCTACAACACCGTATGCTACCTACATAATATACCCCTATTCGACATTTGTACATACCCCCAAAGGGGCATTTGTTTTCCTTGCATCCCGCTATCTTAACCACTTTGTAATCATTGACTATATTTTAATATTTAAATTTTTTGCACTTTTCTTGGTATTTTTTGATACATTTAACTTTTCTCCACTAAAACAAACCCCCGCAAGGTATATCTCGCGGAGGTTCTTGTCTATTTATTTATAATTCTTTATTTTATTCCTCCCACTCATTCAGCGGTTCACCTTTAAGCACCTTGCGCCACAAACGCACAAACACGTAAGTAAAAAGCAATGCCAAAAACACAGTTATCCCCTTTATCACAAGCTCATCCGATTCTATACACATATATACAAACAAACCTAAAAATGCTATATAAAACAACGTAAGCAAAGCAGTAACTACAATCCTAACCCTCTTAGCTGTTTTAGCACTGGTTGCCGTTTCTGTAGCCGTGCCAAGCACCATTTCCGTGATAAACATAACTATAAATTCCATATCTGCCATCCCCTTTCCCCCAATTTAGTTACTAGAAAAACACTCCTGTCACCCATATCTCTATTCCAATTGCAATAAGTATAATTCCACCCAGAATCGAAGCCTTTCCCGCAAGCTTTGTACCGAACTTCTTTCCAATTTCCACGCCACACACACAGATTACCATAGTAACCGCAGCAATTATAAGTGCACACACAAGCGCCATAATCCACGAATATTCTGCAATAGTAAATCCTACCGAAAGTGCATCAATTGAAGTAGCAACGCCTTGAACCAAAAGAGCCACAAAACCTACTGCCGGCTTCTCTTCCTCCGAATCCTTATTCTTTATACCTTCTACAAGCATATTTCCACCGATGAATCCCAAAAGTGCCAAAGCAATCCATGGAATAAATGTTTCAAAAGCCCGAAAACACTGAACGATTGTATGAACACATATCCACCCCAGCATCGGCATTAACGCCTGAAAGCCGGCAAACACGCCGGCAATAAGACAGACTCGTCCCTTTTTCATCCCGGGCTCATTAAGTCCGTTAGCCAGCGAAACTGAAAAAGCATCCATTGCAAGCCCAACACCTAACAATACACTATTGACAAAAAATACCAAATTCCATTCCATTAATCATTCCTCCTGAATTATGGTAAAAAAACCAAGCACGGCATTGCCATACTTGGTGCACCTGTCACATATAATACAAAGACACTATGTTGACTTATTACGTTTCTAAGAACGCTCGCTACTCCCTCACAGGAATTTATTGGTTTGATTTTATCATTAATAGCTTTGCACGTCAACATATTTAACAGCACTTATAATCAAAGGAGTTTTAACCTATGAAAATGCATTGGCTACCCTATAGCACCTCTGTAATACTTGCACTATTAACCCTCGCTATCACCTTAAGCACTATTGAGCACTATTATCAGACCGCTCACAACAGTACGACAACCATAGCCTTAAACAGTAACGACGAACCTGCAGTCAAAGAAAAAACCATATATCTGACCTTTGATGACGGTCCTAGTATTCACACACCCAAACTACTTGAAATTCTTGACCGCTACAATGTGAAAGCAACATTTTTTGTGGTAGGTAACAATGGAAGTTACTCAATAATCAAAGATGCTTACAGCAGAGGGCACTCCATAGGTCTTCATACATACAGTCACAAGTATAAACAGATCTACGCAAGCAAAGAGGCATATCTTGCAGATTTGGAAGCTATACAGGATGTTGTCTTTAAAGCCACAGGTCACAAGTCATATATAATCAGATTTCCCGGCGGCTCCTCTAACAGCATAAGCACCCCTATCAAGAAAGGAATTATGACTGAACTTGCTAATATGGTTACAGCAAAGGGGTACCAATACTTTGACTGGAATGTAGACAGCAACGATGGTTTAGGCAAGCTTACACGTAAAGAAATTGCAAACAACGTTATAGCAGGTATTAAAAAACATAATTCCTCCATAGTTCTTCAACATGACATCTGGCTGGAAAGTGTATATGCCGTGGAAGATATAATAAAATGGGGCTTAGCCAATGGTTATAGCTTCGCCCCATTAACAATGAACAGCTTCGCTGCCCATCATACAATATCTAATTGACTTTTAACTTACGTGATGCCATTACATACAAAATACTTCCTGCCACCAATGTAACGCTATCTGCAATCGGCTGTGCATACACAAGCCCCATTTCACCTACGCAAGACCCCAGTATAATAAGCAACGGCAGCAACAAAAGCAACTGTCTGATAACCGAAAGTGCCAAAGACTGCACCCACTTGCCCATCGCCTGAAATATACTGCTAAAGAGATTCGTAAAACACATGCCCGGAGCACACAAAAACCACACTCTGACAAAGCTAACTGCCTTCTCAACAGTTGCACTCTCTGATATAAAAAGATTAACCAGAGGCTGTGCAAAAACTTCCACCATTATGATACAAAGTGCTGCATAGCAACCCAATATAATAAACGAACATCGGTTAATTGCCTTTAACCTCTTAATATCATTAGCACCATAACAGTACCCCAGCAATGGCATAATACCCTGTGTAAGACCCACAGTAATCTGAATTGCAATAGTACCAATCTTCTGAACAATACCAAATGCTGCAATAGATACATCTCCGTACTCTGACATAAAATGTGTAAGTATAATATTAGCCGTACTTCCAAGCACTATAATTGCAGCCGCCGGTATACCCACAAGAATAACCTGCTTTACAATCCTTGCCTGGAATCTAACCTTTGCAGGATTAAGTACTATAACCGTACCCTTAGTTCTTTTCACAACTATAAACAAATATAAGAACGCCACAACATTAGAAATAAATGTAGCAATAGCCGCACCTTCGGCACCTAACCCCATTACCGATACGAACACATAATCCAGCACAATATTAAGCATTCCACCCAACGCCATACCTATGCTTGCCTGCTTGGTGTTACCCTCCGAGCGGATGAGATGACCAAGCATAAGCGATGAGACCGTAGGAATTCCGCCTATTATCACTGTCCAGGTGAGGTACGATTTTGTAGCATTATATGTAGCTTCTGTAACTGCACCTATTGCCGTAAGTATAGGTCTCATAAAAAGTCCTAATGCCGCAATAATCACAAGCACTCCTGCCACCGCTCCATAGAAAGCAAATGTCGATGCTTTCGATGCATTTTCCTTATCCTGCTGACCTAATGAGCGGGATATAAAACTGTTGGCACCTATGCCGAAAAGATTTCCTACCATAGTTAGCGACATAAATATAGGAAAACTGAGTGTCAGCGCCGCAACCTGCGATGGATCATTAGTGTGTCCCACAAAAAATGTATCTGCCAGATTATAAAGCAATGTTACCAGCTGACTTAAAATCGTCGGTATGGCAAACTTTGCAATAGTTGCCGGCACCGAACGGCCTTCAAATACATCCTTATTATTCATTACTTGTCAGCTTTCTCCTCAAGCATAGATGTACAATGTGGACATCTTGTTGCCTCAATATCAATCTCTGTCTTACAGAACGGACACTTCTTAGTCTTCTTTGGACCCTCTTCCTTCTTGCTAAGCTTCTCCGAAATAGTATTAACTGTCTTTAAGATAATGAATACAACTAACGCAATAATCAGGAAATTGATAATTGCAGTAATAAACTTACCATAATTAAGAACAGCTGTACCATTCAATGTTACTGAATACTGGTCAAAATTCTTGCCACCAACAAGACCAATAAGAGGATTGATAATATCGTTAACAAGCGATGTAACAATAGCAGTAAATGCACTACCGATAATAATACCTACTGCCATGTCCATAACATTGCCACGGGCAATAAACTTCTTAAATTCCGCCATAAACTTCTTCATAATCGTATCTCCTTCTTTAATATAAAGTTTTCTCCCTCAATATTAGCAAATCTTTCAAGTTCTATCAATATCTATGAATATTTTTGCAAATTTTTCATAAAATATTTTTAAAAACACTTGCATTTCATTTCTATGTGATGTATTATTCTTTATAACTTGATGTGGTTTTTAAAACTACGTGTAAAAGTTATTAATATCACGAGTTACTTTTACACATTTGACTAATAGATAAAGCTACATTTCTACGTAGCTAAGGTTAAAGGAAAGGGGTGCTAATTATGACTATACGTTACAAGAACAATCAATTCAGAATCAAAGACCCGGGAAGCGCAATAACTCATTTTATCGGAATGCTTATGGCTATGCTTGCCGCTACACCGCTTATTATTAAAGCGTTGTCAGCTCCTGATACAATTCACGTTATTTCCCTTACTATATTTATAGTGAGTATGATACTTTTATACGCAGCAAGCACTGCTTATCACACATTTGACATATCACCACAGCTGACTAAGCGACTCAAGAAGCTTGACCACTGTATGATATTTGTACTGATTGCCGGTACTTACACACCTGTATGTGTGGTAGTTCTCGGTGGCATGACAGGTTATGGTCTTCTCGCCCTGGTTTGGGGTATAGCTATCGTAGGCATACTTTTTAAACTTTGCTGGGTTACCTGCCCAAAATGGCTTTCGTCATCACTTTATATTGCCATGGGCTGGGTATGTGTACTTGCCTTCACACAGATTATTAATGCCCTTCCCTCGGCTGCATTTGGCTGGCTTCTTGCCGGAGGCATCATATATACCATAGGTGGCGTAATCTACGCCCTCAAACTTCCAATATTTAATTCGAAGCACAAGTACTTCGGTTCTCACGAGATATTCCATCTCTTTGTTATGTTTGGAAGTGCCTGTCACTTTATTATGATGTTTAACTATGTAGCACTTTTCCCTATAGGCTAGTTATAGGGCAGTCATTTTGCAATTACCGCAATAGCGTTAATTGATACATTATCTTCAACAACAACAAAGCGGGACGCACAGTTTGTTTTAGGTTCTGACTTACGAATATAAGATTTTCTTATATCCTCTACCAGTCGCCTAAAACAAACTGTGCGTCCTCGCATTTAGTCATCGGGTGCTTTAATGCCCCCCGAAGGTTAATAGATTCTCCAGAAATAGCAAGAATACGGTGGCAATTCACTTCCTCCGCCAAAATCATGCTCCTGTCCTGTAATTATATCCACAGCCCTTCCTGCTCCCGCATCAAAATGTGCATAATAAGGTGTACTGTCTGAATTAATTGCTACAAGAACTCTCTCCCCTTCGAAACTTCTTTCAAATATAAGCTGCTTAGGCATCACCAAAACATTTCTATAACTTCCATAACAAAGGGCTCTGCTTGACTTTCTGGCATTGGCAAGTTTATTTATCCAATCTGTAAGTTCATTGAACTGCGGCTTTTCCAAGCTTGGACGAAGTGTAGGGTCACCATTACATTTATCCCCTTCAACTCCCCATTCGCTGCCATAATAAACAGCCGGCACTCCCGGCATACCAAAAAGCATACCATATACAGCCTTTAGGTTATTCTTATCTGTAAGAATCGTTGCAATTCTGCTAACATCATGATTATCCACAAAACTTAAAAGGTGTTTCCCCCTATATATGCACCAGTTTTCTGAACCAAACTGTCTGTTCAGACTATAAGAAATCTCATGCATATTGCCACAATTAAAACTAGAATACAGACCCTTGTAGCACTCATAATTAGTAACAGAGTGACATGCTCTGTCATTAACCCAATTGTTGTAATCGCCGTGAAGCGTCTCTCCCATAAGCACAAATTCCGGCTTTATATTATTGGCAAGCTCTCTTAACTGCCCAAGGAAATCCATATCAAGACAGTATGCTACATCCAGTCGCAAACCATCAATATCATAATCTCTCACCCATCCCCTGACTGCATCAAACAAATAATCCCGCACAGCCGGATTCTTTAGGTTAAGCTTTACAAGTTCATTGCAGCCTTCCCACGCTTCGTACCAGAATCCATCATTGTAATTAGTGTTACCATCCCATGATATATTAAACCAGTCTTTATACTGACTGTCCCACTTATTCCTTCTTACATCCTCAAATGCAAAGAATCCCCGTCCCGCATGATTAAATACTCCATCCAGCATTATTTTAAGTCCTGCTGCATGAATAGCATCACACACCTTCTTAAAATCTTCATTAGTTCCCAGTCGCTTATCAACGGCGTTATAATCTCGCGTATCATAACCATGTGCATCACTTTCAAATAATGGATTAAACAGCACACAGGTTGCCCCCAACATCTTTATATGCTCCACCCAATCAAGAACACGAAGTATTCTGTGCTCTTCACCGGCCGTCATCTCATTTTTCAAAGGTGCACCGCACATCCCTAAAGGATATATCTGATAAATTACTGCTTCTTCAAACCACATATTGTCTCCTCGCTTCCTGCGAAGTACGATATTTTCCACTAAGATATGTATGCAGGGAAAATTTCTTCCCTGCAAGCCCTAATATGCATATAAGGCTATCTATATAAAGCACCCGACAAAACACATCTACCTACAAAAAGCTGATACAATCGAATCCGGATTCCGGTAATATGATACATAAAAACGGGTGCTTGATATTAACCATACTAAATCACTCTGCCAGATATTCTGTAGGGTCCACCGGAACTCCATTCTTAGTCACCGCAAAGTATATATGGGTGCCTTCTTCTACATAATATGCTGTAGGCTCGGCAACTGTACCAAGTAACTGACCTGATTTTACTTTATCACCGGCCTTAACAACTACATCCGCCAGCTGTCCATATGTCACTACATAATCACTGCCAACTGCTACAGATACTGTCTTACCTGTCTCTTCGCTGTCAGTAACCTTCGTAACCACCCCGTCTGCTGCCACACCTACGTTAGTTCCGGCATCAGCTTTAATCATAATTGCAGGGTTACATCTGTACACCCCAAGTGTCTTAAACAATATCGTACTATCCATACTATATTTCATAATTATATCACCTTTTACAGGCCAAATCAAACGGCTGTCTTCAGAAAATTTGTACGATGCCGCCGGATCAGTTATTGCCGGAGCATTTACCACTGCACCTTTGTCCTCAGATGCTTTTGTATTTTCCTCTTTCTTTGTAGCATCCTCTGTTCCCAACTCATCGTAGATTTCGGCAATCTCTTCCTGATTATAATACTTTCCATCTGTTTCGGCCTCAGATTCACCGGAAACACTGCCGTCTGAACCACCCAGCACACTATCAGTTGCCTCTTCCGACTTAAATGCCACATTAGGAGCCTCAGTCTCATTCAAATCAACTATATTGTTATTTCCCTGATCCCCTTCTCCAATTCCCGTTACTGCGTAAACACCTACACCCAATGTTACCAGAATAGCTCCCGCAACAATAACAGAAACGATTTTCTCTTTATTTATGTTCTTCTTTCTTCGTCTCATATCAACATCCTCCTTATCTGATTTCCTAAACACCGGATGTTAATATATTGCCCGATTTACTACATTCTATTCACCATGCTGCCAAAGTCGTTTTACTATAAAATCTGGCAAGGATTTCTTCATAACTGTTACCATTTTTCGCCATATAATCCGCATAATAAAGACTTACACCAAATCCATCCCCCACGCCCTTAGTGGTTATCTTCACTCCTTCATCACTTTTCTCAAGCATCATACAAGAAGAATTAATTCCAAGTATATTCGCCAAGGTTCCTCCCGATAGCACGACATTACCAACCTGTATCTTAATAACATAACCACTCTCAGACTTTGATACTATCTGCACAGCCCCTAACGGATTGCTCTCATCAAGCACCACATCCTGGTACGCATTTTTTATCTTCTTAACAAATTCCTTATTAGAAAATGTAACAACCCGCAAAAAGTTGGGACTTTGAATATCCTGGGTACACTCTACTTCTGCAAGGTAAGCATAGTTTTCCCCAAGGTACATACTTCCGGATAGTGTTTTTCCACCACTTACCTCCTGCATCTTCGCCTCAATAAGTTGACCATTGTAAGTAATAACAGTCCCGGTTGTTGAATTTACACAATCCATAATCAGATTATAATTAATTTCAAAGCTTTCCCCCCACTTATTCTTCATCTGACGCTCAGTGAGATATGGCATCTGCAGTTTATCACTGTCTATGCTATATTCTTCTCCCATCATCCTATATATATCCGTCCGTACCATAATACTTTGTGCCTTTAACACTTCCATCTCTTTGGAAATATCCCATCTTGATGCCAACACCATGGCAATAAATTTATTAACTTCGTAAGTTTTCGTGACATTGCCTGACTTTACAATTACACGGCGCCCGCTAATCAGTTCCTCCGACTCACTTTGTCCCACCACACCTGTCACTGCCAAAGTTATCATACACGGCACCAAAAGATATATACTAACTATAATAAATCCTATAAACACATTTTTTCTTAATTTTTTCCACATAAAAAACAGCATATCCTTATTGTCTTATAATAAGGATATGCTGTATGTTATAATTTAATTACTGTATGATTATTCCTCAGTCATAGGAACTGTAACCTTTGTAAGCTTCCAGATTTCCTGAGCGTACTCTTCAATAGTTCTGTCTGATGAGAACTTACCTGAATTAGCGATATTAAGCATAACTGACTTCGCCCAACCTGTCTCGTCCTTGTACTTAGCATCAATTCTCTTCTGAGCCTCTGCATAAGAACGGAAATCCTTAAGAATAAAGTAAGTATCAGCTCTTCTTCCGCCCTGTGTATTAAGAAGTGAATTGTAGATTTCTCTAAACAACTCTGTGTCTTCCGGAGAATACTTACCATTGATAAGCTCCATAAGAACCTCCCTAACTTCCTGGTCGTTATTGAAGATTTCCATAGGATCGTATCCACCGTTCTGCTCGAAGTTAATAACCTCATCTGAGCTCAAACCGAAGATAACTGCGTTCTCCTCACCAACTTCCTGAACAATCTCCACGTTAGCACCGTCCATAGTACCAAGTGTCATCGCACCATTAAGCATAAACTTCATATTACCTGTACCTGATGCTTCCTTAGATGCTGTACTAATCTGCTCGCTCACATCAGCACCTGCAAAGATAATCTCCGCATTAGACACTCTATAGTTCTCAATAAATACAACCTTAATCTTGCCGTTAATTGACGCATCGTTGTTGATGACGTTAGCAACATTGTTGATAAGCTTGATTGTAAGCTTAGCGATTCTGTATCCTGCTGCCGCCTTTGCACCAAAGATAAATGTTCTTGGTGTAATATCCATCTCAGGATGTCTCTTAATCTCGTTGTAGAGATACATTACATGCAGGATATTGAGAAGCTGTCTCTTGTACTCATGAAGTCTCTTAACCTGAACATCAAAGATTGAGTTAGGGTCAACTGCGATACCATTGTGTTCCTCGATATACTTCGCAAGACGAATCTTGTTCTTATGCTTAATCTGCATAAGTTCCTGCTGTGCCTTTGCGTCGTCAGCATAAACTTCCAACTTCTTAAGCTGCGAAAGATCTCTTATCCAGCCATCGCCAATCTTATCTGTAATCCAATTAGCAAGAAGCGGATTACCGTGAAGAAGGAATCTTCTCTGTGTGATACCGTTAGTCTTGTTGTTAAACTTCTCCGGCATCATCTCATAGAAATCTCTTAACTCCTGTGCCTTAAGAATCTCTGTGTGAAGTCTTGCAACACCATTAACTGAATAGCCTGCCGCAATAGCAAGGTTAGCCATCTTAACCTGTCCGTCATAGATAATAGCCATCTTACGAATCTTCTCCTGATTGCCCGGATACTTAGCCTTAATCTCCTCTACGAAACGACGGTTAATCTCCTCAACAATCTGATATATTCTAGGAAGAAGTCTTGAGAAAAGTTCAATTGGCCACTTCTCAAGAGCCTCAGCCATAATAGTGTGGTTAGTGTAAGCAACCGTCTGAGTTGTTACATCCCATGCCTCATCCCATTCAAGACCTTCCTCATCCATAAGAATTCTCATAAGCTCTGCTACAGCAACTGTAGGATGTGTATCGTTAAGCTGGAATGTAACTTTCTCATGGAACTTCTTTATATCATCATGTCTTTCCTTATACTGCGCAACTGCTCTCTGAACGCTGGCAGATACAAAGAAATACTGCTGCTTAAGTCTAAGCTCCTTACCTGCATAGTGATTATCATTAGGATAAAGTACCTCAACAATATTCTTTGCAAGGTTCTCCTCCTCCACAGCCTTCTGATAATCTCCCTTATCAAAGAGACTTAAGTTAAATGTATCAACAGGCTCAGCATCCCAGATTCTTAAAGTATTAACATTGTTAACACCATAGCCTACTACAGGAACATCGTATGGAATAGCTGTTACAGCTCTGTAATCTTCCTGCACAAACATATCTCTGCCAGTCTTTTCATCTCTATACGAACGAACATATCCTCCAAACTTTACAGTTACCGGATACTCCGCTCTCTTAATCTCAAACGGATTACCGTCCTTCAACCAGTTATCCGGCCTCTCAATCTGGTAACCATTCTCAATCTTCTGCTTAAACATACCATACTTGTATCTGATACCACATCCATATGCAGGGTACTCAAGTGTAGCAAGTGAATCCATAAAGCAGGCTGCAAGTCTTCCAAGACCGCCATTACCAAGGGCTGCATCCGGCTCCTGATCCTCAACAACATTAATATCAAGACCAAGGTCATCCAATGCTTCCTTTATCTGCTCATATGCCATAATATTAATCATATTATTACCGAGGGCTCTACCCATAAGGAACTCCATGGACATATAGTAAACTGTCTTAGCATCCTTTTCTGCATACTCCTTCTGTGTAGCAATCCACTTGTCAATAATAATATCCTTAACTGCATACGCTACTGACTGGAATACCTGTTGCTTGTCAGCTTCCTTGATAGAACGTCTGTAAAGCATCTTACAGTTATCCACTACTTTCTTCTTAAATTCTTCCTTGTCAAATGGCTTATTATTTACCATACGCAACTCCTCCTGCTCTCTTAATTCTTTTGCGGATAAAAACTCTCCCAATCACTCCACATATCTGACAACCATTATACCAATATTTTGGTATTTATGCAAGAACTGATTGTTTTAACTTTAACAATCCAATTCCCACTCTATTTTTTTAACTTTACCTTGTAATATATAATATTTCCCTGAGGTGTTTCCATAACCTTCTCTTCGCCAATTTCATAAAAATTTCGAAGGATTATATTATCTGCAGCCCTGTCTACCGTCAGCCAATAAGGATTGCATACCACCACCGCTTCGTCCTTTAATTGTGACAGATCTGCCTTTCCTTGACCTATACTATAAAATATCTCATACGACTTTTTCATAGATGTGGTATGTTCATTCTCATAAAACACCCTGCATTGCTTTTCTTCGTCCCAGTTAAGCATATAGACCACTCTGTTTCCATCAATAAAACATCCGTTAAAACTGTGTGTTAATATGTCCATATTTTCCGGTGTATAACCCACCTCTTTAAGAATCTTATCATATGCCCTGTCAATGTACTGATACTGTGTATTATATATCAGTCCATCCCCATAATACATTGATGAATAGTAATCAATTCTACCAATATTACACAATACCGGTCCCTGTGTATCAAGTCTCCAGAACGAAAGCATTGTTAGTGGATCAATCGTGTAAAAGCACTGTATGGTTAATAGTGCAACCATAACTATCATTCCTATTTTCTGCATAAGTTGTATCTGGACGTTTTTCACTAGCTTAAAAATTTTAATTCTAACAAAATCCCTGCCACCAACCACATATTTTATGACATTTTCGGCAAGATAAAACATAAGAAAATACAACATAATATCACTAACCACATTATATCTTGCATGACTGGCAGTAATATAAAACATACTAAATGTCACAAACACCAATAATGAAACTATTATACACTGAACTTTAGCTATAATACATTTAACAGTGGCATCCGACTTTTCTTTGTAGTATTTGCGCAGAGTCACTATACAAGCCACCAATGCAATTGCAACTATCCAGTTAAAATTAAGAATAAACCACTGTTTCAACTTTACCCATATGTATAACAGGTCCAACCCAAATCCGTTATACACATCACCGGTAATTGAAAATACTGCCTTGGGAGCACGTTCTGTATCTTCCAGCCAATTAGACACTCCACCGATACCAATCATATATATAAGCTGAATCACACATCCAACTGCTATACAATACAATTTTGCATCACTGAAAATGCTTTTAATAAAACCTTTTTTACCAACAGTGAGCAGATGCTCTGCAAATATACCAAGTATCAAGCCTCCTATTAACACAAGTCCTGTCTCCTTTGTCTGCAAACACATCAAAGAAGCGACATGGGATTCCCGGATCAGGTCGTTCTCCTCATCGCGGGTGTTTACACGATCATGGACTTCGGCGCGACGGTCGTCAACGTCCTCGGCGATACGGTCGGCATGACCTTTATTGCGAGTAAACT
>JAFQIQ010000343.1 GCA_017397445.1 Lachnospira sp. | reverse complement strand
TAGTTCATTTTTACCGGATTTGAATAAGGGACAGGTTTTTCAGTATGCACATATGGTTATAGAAATTATTCTTATAACAATACTTGCAGCCTCATTTTTTAGTGCATGTAATGAGTGTATAAAAGTTATATCAGTATGCGTTGATATATACAGGGCGATAATACCGGTGTTTTTTTCAGCAGTATTGGTTACTACCGGTAATGCAACCGTGGCGGCATATTATGAAGTGGTGTTAATGATGATTACAGTGGTTAATACATTTTACAAAAATGTATTTGTAGGAATCGTTAAGATGTATTTTTTACTGATTATCTGTGACATGGTAACAGGAAAGGAACAGTTTTCAAAGATGTGCGAATTGTTCCAATCATTCGTAAAGTTGGGCTGCAAAACAACAATTGCTATTTTTGCGGGGATTGGCGGTTTAAAGGGAATGATTAATCCTATGAGTGATTCTTTAAAGAAAAATGTTGTAATTAAAGGGTTGAAACTGGTTCCTGTAATAGGAAGTACCGTAGATTCGGTGTCCGGAACATTGGTTGGAGCCGGAGCAATAATAAAAAACGGTATTGGACTAGCCGGAATAATAGTACTTGTAACTGTATGTATGATACCTGTGCTTAAATTAGTAGTGATATCGCTTTTATACAAAATTACCGCAGCGGTAATAGAGCCGATTGCAGGTAAGAAGCTGGTAAAAGTAGTTAATAGTACTGGGGTAGCCATAGGAATGCTTTGTCTTATTGATATTGTGGTACTTACGCTTTTTGTTCTTATGCTGGCTATAATATGTATTGCTACCAACATTGGAGGGTGATAAATAATGACATTTTTGCTTGATTGGGTAAAACAGATATTTGTAATATGCATTTTCACAGGGATTCTTTTGCATCTTGTACCGGGAGAAAAGTACCAGATGTATATACGGTTTGTATGCAATGTGATTCTAACATTAGTTTGCATCGGTCCGGTCATAAATATATTAACGGGTGAAGACGTTGCAATTAATTATATGCAGAAGTTTTCAGGGTATATTGAGCAGGAAGCCCGTAAAAATGCTATGAATATGGATTTTAGTGAAAAGAATTCTGATATTAATAATATGTATGAAAAAGCAGTGATAGAGTATATTGAATCAAGAGTACTAGATAAAGGTCTGGTACCACAGAATACAGAAGTAGTAATTGATTGGGACGAGGCATCTGAAGGATATGGTACCTTGCAAAAAATCACTCTCGATGTTGCGGACAAAAACGGATTGGCAAGAGACGGCAGGAAATATGCCGAAATAAAGTCTGAACTTGCACAGTATTATGGTATTAATGAGTCAAATGTCAACATATATGGAGGCTGATAACAACTATGAATAAATTAATTGAAAACTTTTTGAATAAATCGGGGAAAGAGAAAATAACTATAGTAATACTTATAGGAGTTTTGCTGCTGGTGATTTTTATCCCAACCGGCGGCAATAAGGATAAAGCAGGAGATAGTTCAGGTTCCGTTGCCTCGGATGTACAACAAAGTTATAGCACTTCTCTTGATTATGAAACCTACATAGAGAATAAACTTGAAGAAACATTGCGAAAAGTTGAAGGAGTAGGGACGGTTGAAGCTGTAGTTACCATTAGAAGTTCGGAAGAAAATGTATTGGCAAAAGACAGTGAACAGGATGTTTCTGTTTCAGACGAAACGGATGCCACCGGAGGTACAAGGCATCAGAAAAACGATAGTACTAAAGATACATATATCTATTATGACAGTGCTGATGGAAGTCAGCCGTATATTGTTTTAAAGAATATGCCTAAGGTTGAAGGGGTTGTAATTGTAGCAAAAGGAGGTGGTGACGGTAATGTTGCAGCGGCGATTACTTCGGCTGTTGAAGCGCTGCTTGATATACCGGCACATAAGATTAAAGTATTGAAAATGTCATAAAAATAATATTTTTGGAGGCAATTGTGAAAAGATTTAAGAAGAATCAGATTATAATTACTGCGTTGGCGGTTATGATAGCAGTGGCAGGCTACATAAATTATTCGAATAATTTGAAAGGCACTTTACCTGTTAATGGTGAAATGCAAACTGATGAAAATGGTAATCCTATAGATAGTGCAAGCAATGATATATTAAGCAATGATGCTGAGCCTGATAACGGTTCAGAGCCGGGAGAAGCAGTGTTTACAGGAACTGATACAGTGCTGTCAGGTGTGATATCCAATGCAAAATTAAATCGCGAGCAGGTAAGAGCATCTAACAAAGAAACACTTCTGGGAATTATTGAAGACAAAACACTTTCTGAGGCATCTAAGAAGGATGCTGTTGTAAAACTTGCAGCGATAACTGATAATTCAGAAAAAGAAATGGCAGCTGAATTGCTGTTGGAGGCAAAAGGATTTACAGATGTGGTTGTATCACTTGTAGACGGCAGTGTTGATGTGGTTGTTGGGGTTACGTCACTTACAGATACTCAGCGGGCACAGATTGAAGATGTAGTGAAAAGAAAAACGGGTGTAACTGCTGATAAGATTTCAATAAACATTTGCAATAATTAGCATTATTGATTATAATATTGTTAAGTACAATTCGATAATAGGAGGTTAATTATGACTAAGGAGTTTGAAGATAAAGGTAATAATTACACAATAAGCGAAAAAGTTAATATTGGTGAGGTTAAGGTTGCTGATGAAGTTGTTGCAATTATTGCGGGACTTGCAGCTACAGAGGTAGATGGTGTTGAGTCTATGGCAGGCAATATTTCTAATGAACTTGTAAGTAAGCTTGGCATGAAGAATCTCTCAAAGGGAGTTAAGGTTTTTGTTGAGGAGAAGACTGTTACGGTTGACCTTGCACTTAATATTAAGTATGGAAAAGAGATACCGGTTGTGTCTAATAAGGTACAGGAGAATGTTAAATCTGCAATCGAGACTATGACAGGTCTTGAAGTAAGTGCGGTTAACATAAAGGTTGTAAGCCTTAACACAGATGCGCAGTAATTATAGCGCCTAATATTTTACCAGACCGGAATTAAGTGCCGGTCTGGTATTTGTGCGAATATGCAGGAAGGAAATCACATGAAAAGAACATACATCAGAGAGAATATTTTTAAGATTTTATTTAGAGTGGAATTTCACGATTTAGCGGAGCTGGATGAGCAGATTGATTTTTATTTTGAAGCTCTTGACACAGAGGTATCTGCAGAGGACAAGAAATATATAAAGGATAAAACTATTGCTATAGCTACTAAAGCTGAAGCTATTGATGCTATTATAGATGAGTATTCAGAGGGATGGCCGGCAAGCAGACTTGGCAAGGCAGAGCTTGCCATTATGCGTCTTGCGGTGTATGAGATTAAAGACGATGATGATATACCGGTTAATGTTGCTATTAATGAGGCCATTGAGCTGGCTAAAAAGTATGGTGCTGATAATGCACCGTCATTTATCAACGGAGTGCTTGCAAAGATTATTAAATAATTATTCAGGAGTAGGATAATGGCTACATCATACACAGTTACACAGATGAACTCTTATATCAAGAATATGTTCAGACAGGATTTTGTATTAAGCAGGGTTTCTGTTAAAGGCGAAATATCCAACTGTAAATATCATACATCAGGTCACATATATTTTACCTTGAAAGATGATCAGGGAACTCTTGCTGCAGTTATGTTTGCAACCCAGGTAAGAGGTTTGAAGATGCGCCTTGAGAACGGAATGCAGGTGGTTGTAACCGGAAGAATCGATGTGTATGAGAGAGATGGCAAATATCAGTTGTATGCTAATAGTATTGAGGCAGATGGAGTCGGTGATTTATACAGAAAGTTTGAAGAACTGAAAAATTATTTTGAACAGATGGGCTATTTTTCTAATGATTATAAAAGACCGATTCCTAAGTATGCAAAGAAGATTGGTATAGTCACAGCTTCTACAGGTGCGGCAATACATGATATTATGAATATTTCCTACAGACGAAATCCCTATGTGGAGTTGTTCCTTTATCCTGCACTTGTTCAGGGAACAGGTGCTGCAGCCAGCATTGTTAAAGGTATTCATACACTGGATAAGATGGGGATGGATGTTATAATTGTAGGTCGAGGCGGCGGCTCTATTGAAGACTTGTGGGCCTTCAATGAAGAAATTGTTGTGGAGGCTATATTTAATGCAAATACACCAATAATTTCGGCAGTTGGACATGAAACCGATTTTACAATTGCTGATTTTGTTTCGGATTTGAGAGCACCTACGCCATCTGCGGCAGCTGAACTTAGTGTAGCAGATATAAGCCTTATAGAACAAAGAATTGATGCTTATGAAGTTGCACTTAATGATTGTATGGAGCAAAAGATATTGAGGTTAAGGGAGCGTGTGGCTGCGTATAATATGCAGCTTAAGTACCTTAGTCCGATTAATCGTGTTAATGAGAAGCGTATGATTGTAGCTGGTATGCAGGATAAACTGGAAGCCTTGATGAAACAGTCAGTGGGCAATAAAAGACATCAGTTAGAAATATTTGCATCGAGACTGCATGGTTTGTCACCGTTGGAGAAACTTAGTCAGGGTTATTCCTATACTGAATTTGAGGATGGACGTACAGTTAAGAGTGTAAAGGATATTAATAAGGGTGATGTTCTTAATATATATTTGAAAGATGGCAGTTTGAAGGCAAAGACTGTCGATGTCAGTGTTGGAGGTTAATTATGGCAAAGGCTTTGACTTTGGAAGAATCATTTGAAAAACTGGAACAGATTATAGGACAGATGGAAGCAGGGAATACTTCTTTGGATGATACATTTAAGTTGTACAATGAAGGTATAAAGCTTGTAAAGAATTGTAATGGGATGCTTGATAAAGTTGAGAAGCAGATTGTTATAATTAACGGAGGGGAGGATACAGAAGATGGAATTTAATATTGCTTTGTATGAAAAAGTTAAAGTGATTAATGATACTATTAACAGTTTGTTACCTGTACCTGATGGGAAGCAGTCCATAGTTACGGAGGCTATGAATTACAGTATTGATGTGGGCGGAAAGCGTATAAGACCGCTTATAATCAGTGAGGTGTATAAATTGCTTGGCGGTAAGGATGAGAGCTATATTGCTCCATTTGTAACTGCTATGGAGTGCATTCATACATACTCATTAGTGCATGATGATTTGCCGGCTATGGATAATGATGATTTTAGAAGAGGCCAGCTCACAACTCATAAGAAGTATGGTGAGGATTTTGGTATTCTGGCAGGTGACGGATTGCTTAATTATGCATATGAGATTATGTTGGAGTCTTGTGTTAAAGCACAATCTTCCGAGGAAAGACTTCGTGCTGCCAAAGCTGCGTCTATACTCGCAAGGAAGGCTGGCGTATACGGTATGGTTGGTGGTCAGGCGTTAGATGTTTATCTTACAGGAAAAACGATGACACCTGATGATTTGGCGTTTATATTTGACTTGAAGACAGGTGCTCTTATAGAAGCTGCATTTATGATGGGCGCAGTTTTGGCAGGAGTCTCAGATGATGTGATTTCAAAGATGGAGAAAGTCGGAAATCTGGTTGGAGTTGCTTTCCAGATTCAGGATGATATATTAGATGTTATTGGTGATGCACAGGTTACAGGAAAAGGTGTTAACCGTGATGCCAAGAATAATAAAACAACATATGT
>JAFQIQ010000342.1 GCA_017397445.1 Lachnospira sp. | reverse complement strand
GCTTCCGCATATGCTTTTTGTGCTACAGCATTTATCTCTGAACTAAAGCCGTTACTGCTATTACTTGCAAAAGAATGCATTGTACCATTCACAGCCGGCCTTGTGCCACTTGGCACAGCAGAAAATGTTTCCTTCAAATAATATGTAGCGTTTATTACATCAGAAGGAGCTTGTGGTGCCATATCCGGTACTATAACATCATCACCATCATCGTCTCCATCATTCTGCGGTGTTGTTGTATATAACCTCCAGTTCTGTGTATATAGCGGATTAGTTGTAACTTTTGTAAAATTAAATAGAAACTGCGTTATAGTTGTCAGTCCAGTCAATTCTTTTGTGCCAATCACAGAATTATTGTCAGTCAAATCTATAACCGAGGCTGTAACATTACCGCTTGGTAATGTTACATTTGCTGTGGCACGATACCAGTGATTTGCTGTTAAAGCACCGATCTTATTTCCACCAAGATACAAATCTCCGTTTGAAAGAATCTGAAACACCCTAAGACTTCCGCTTAGTTGTATTCTTACATCACCATTACCGAGTGCCGGTGTTGGAGCCATAAAATCAACAGACATAACATAATCTCCAGCTTTGGTTATGTCATCAAAGTCTGCCTTGACAACAGCCTTCTGAGCTATAGCATTGTATGTACTGTCATAACTACTGTTGCTGTTAGACTGCCATATATAAGAAGTTGTACCTGTTGTACCGGAACTTCCATTTGCAGGTAACGAGCCGAAAGTTTCTTTTACAAAGTATGTTGCACCTTCTACATCTTCAGGAGCAGATGGTGCTGCAGTCGGCTGTGAGGTTTCACCGCCATCATTGTCACCGCCTTCATCATCTCCACCTGATTGTGGAGTTGTTGTATAAAGCTGCCAGTTCTGTGTATATACAGAAGATGTCAGAGTTGAATCAGGTGCCCAAAATATCTGCTTGATGTTTGATGTTTTACCCGTTGCAGACTTCGTAACAAGTTCCTCGTTTGTTTCAGGATTAATAAGCGTTGCACTAACATCTCCGCTTGGCAGAGTTACAGTTGCCTTGAGCCTATACCAAGTGTTTGCCGTTAATGACACTTTTGAATCAGCCTGACAAAGATATAATGCGCCACCGCCTGAACTTATCTGCATCATCTTAAAGCTATCAAACAAATATAGTTTAAGATTTGTATTTAATGTGGTATTTGGAAGCATAAAGTCCAAAGAGAACACATAATCTCCGGCAGAACTTATTGGCGTACCGAATAAAACTTTCACGCCGCTTTTTGCATCTAATGCATCATAATCATTGCTATAATTGCTTGAACTGCTTGTGGTCCATGTATATGGTGCTAAACTACCACCCGCCGAACCATTTGTAGGAAGTGTGCTGAATCGTTCGTTCAAGAAATATGTTGCCCCTTCTACGGCTACTGGCGTGGACGGAGCTGTAGTTGTTGGAGAAGATTCACCGTTTCCTTCATCGTCTTCTCCACCACCATCTTCACCAGACTGTTGGGTTGTCGTATACAACCTCCAGTTCTGCGTGTAAAAAGGGTTGGTAGTTACTTTAGTAAAATTAATATTAAACTGAGTAATTGCTGTCAGTCCTGTCAAATTTTTAGTTCCGACAACTTCATTGTTATTTGTCAAATCTGTCACTGTTGCAACAACATCGCCACCAGGTAAAGCTATATTAGCTGTAAGTCGATACCAGTGGTCAGCTTCTACGCTGTCTGCTATCTTATTACCACCAATATATAACTTCCCATCAGCCAAAACCTGTACAAGCCTGAGGCTCCCGTCCAGTTGTATTCTTACATCTCCATTGCCAAGTGCCGGTGTTGGAGCCATAAAGTCAACTGACATCACATAGTCTCCGGCAGCCGTTATTGGTGATGCAAACACACCTTTCGCATAAGCCACATGCTGTATAGCGTTATAGTCGTTATTAAAGCTATTGCTTCCGCTACTGCTCAAAGTATATGCCACGCCGCTTGCAGGTGTCTTTGTCCCACTCGGAAGTGCACTAAAGGTTTCGGATAGATAATATGTTGCACCTGTCACGTCTGGAGACGCCTCGGGTGCAACAATAGGTGCCGAAGCAATATTCCCTGCTGCCACACCTACCGAAACAAGTCCGGTAGGTATAGCAGAGATAAGTACACACAGCGATAAGCAGATTGTAAATATTCTTTTAATCAACGTAATTTCACCTCTGCTTTTAGAATAAAAAATTATTTTCTTATGTCATCATCTTGAATGCAATGGAAAAACGGAGCAAGGCTATCAGGGTCCCATAAAAACGCCTTTACGTTACAACCATCAATATAGTCAATAGATGTAGTTACAAGTCCTGTGTGGTTTCTGTATGCCTTGCATGAAGAAGCTTTAAGACTGTTTCCCTCATAAAGAGCAATTATAATAAATGCGTTTTCTTCTGTTTCTGAATTATAACTTGCAGTTATCTTTCCATCATTAAGTTCTGCTATAAAATCATGAGGAAGCATATACATTCTCCATGATTGTGTATAGAGTTGTGTCTGTGCAGTCTTTTTATTTGATAAACGTATTTTAGAAATTCCATCTTCAAAATTAATAATTGCATTAAAGCTCTTGCTGCAAACAACACTATTATCAGTTGCATCTAAAATTTTAATATCAACAGTGCAATCAGGCACTAACATTACTGCTTCAACTGTGTACCATTTCTCATCTTCTACAACAACTGCTGTTTCCTCTCCACCCAAAGAAATTTTACCCGTTTCTGCGGCAATACTCATAACATAAAAGTCATTGATTTGTAAATTATATGCATCAGTCAATGTAGTTGGGTTGTCAACCATAAAGTTCATTGTAAAGGTGTAATTTCCACGTTGTTTTACAGCACTTGAAAAATTACCCTGAAGGTATGCTGCATGATTAAGGGCTTTGTAGTTGGCATTGTAGTTTAAATTACCGCCTCTAATCCAAGTTAAATTTTCATTATAAGTATCTGTTCCATTAGGCACAGAAGAAAAGTCATTTCTTATGATATATTGTGCTCCCTGTACATCAGCCGGTGCAGTCGGTGCTACTGGATATTCTTTCTGATATTCTTTATAAAGTCTCCAGTTTTGGGTATATAATCCAGAACCATCAAGTTTAATATGTTTAATCTGTGTCGCGTTTGAATTGGTTGTGCTTTTGCTTGCAATTTCAGTTCCTGTAGATGCATCGGTAATTGTTGCCTTAATATTTTTACTTGGCAAACTTACATTCACTGTAAGTCTATACCATTTCTCTGTTGCCAAGTCTGTCATTTTTTTACCTGTATCAGTTTGGCAAAGATATAGTGTTCCGTTTTCCTTACTAAGCTGCATAATTTTAAAGTTGTCAAATAAATACACCTTGTAATCTGCAGACAAATTCGTATTCGGTAGCATAAAATCCATAGTAAACACATAATTGCCATCAGCTGTTATTGGATTACTAAAGGTCGCCGTAAGTGCCTTATCCTGATTCAATGCATTGTATGTACTATCATATGCGTTTCTGTTATCAGTTGTGGTCCATGTGTATGTTGTTGTTCCGGTAGTACCTGTTGAGTTATTTGCCAATGTAGCGTTAAAGGTTTCTTTCAAAAGATATGTAGCATTTTCTACATCTGCCGGTGCATTGGGTGCAGGAGTTACTGTTGGTGTTTCTCCACCTTCTTCTCCGCTATCTCCACCTGTTTCAGCACCCTTTTTGTAAAGTTGCCAGTTCTGTGTATAAAGTTCCTTGTTTGAAGCTGCTGATGGTGCCACCTGCAACTGAGTTATCTTGGTTACTTTTCCAGTAGCACTTTTGCTTGCTACATCTGTATTTGCGGAAAGGTTTGTCACAGTTGCACTTATGTCTCCGCTTGATAAAGTCACATTTGCTGTGAGTCTGTACCAAACATTTGACTGTAACTGCTGTTTTGTTTCTGCCTGACAAAGGTTTAACAGCCCAGTAGCAGTAATTTCCGCAACTTTATATGTTGAATCCAAATATACTCTAAAAGATTGACCGAGCGATATGTCGGGGGCCATAAAATCTACTGATAAAACATAATCACCGGCAGCTGTTATTTCCGGAGAAAAAACTCCTTTTGCATATGCTTTAATTGCTACTGCATTGTAATCAGTGTTAAAACTATTGCTGCTGCTACTGCTCAAAGTATAAGAAGCATCACTTGTAAGTGTCTTTGTTCCGCTTGGAAGAGCGCTAAAGGTTTCATTTAAATAATAGGTTGCGCCCGCAACACCTGCTGGCGCAGTCGGTGCTGCTGTAGCAGCTAAAGATACTACCCCTGAAAAAAGGGTTAATGACATTAAAAATACTACTAATAAAGATAATGATTTTTTTAACATTTACTTTCTCTCCTTATATTTTATTTATCTACCTACTATAACTACAATTTCCGCATGCCTGCAAAATCGCTTGAATTAAAGCACACTATCAAACTCATAAGCGAACTTGATACAGAAATCAGAGAGGTCGAAGAAGCAATTAAATCCATAATGGACGAAATCAATTCTCCAATTCTCAGCATTCCCGGCATTAGT
>JAFQIQ010000341.1 GCA_017397445.1 Lachnospira sp. | reverse complement strand
ATGCAACATTTACAATCATAGCGCCGAATAAAAACTATGAAGAAAGCAATAATGCGTCAATAGGTATCATATTACACTATGGACAAAAAAGTTTTCTTTTCACTGGGGATGCAGAAACTGATTCGGAGATGGATATTATTGCGGGTGGAATTAATATAAAATGTGATGTATACAAAGCCGGACATCATGGCAGTAAATCGTCTTCTTGTGCGGCACTTCTCAATGCTGCAAGTCCGGCATATGCTGTTATTAGTTGTGGTAAAAACAATGATTACGGGCATCCCCATACACAGACAATCAATCAGTTTACACAACGGGGAATAAAGATTTTTAGAACGGATGAACATGGGTCTGTAGTGGCTGTAACGGATGGCAAAGACATTAAGTGGATGTGCGAACGTGGTTATTAAAACCACATTGTGTAATATTTTAAACAATAATAGGTTGACAAAATAAACAGATGGGTGTATGATGTAATAGTTTGAAAGTCAAAATATGACATAAGCGAGGAATACCGAACATATATTAAGGGGTAGGATTCGCAGAAATGAGGATTTATGAGTTCATTAGTAATCGGTAACAAAACATTGGATACACCTATAGTTCAGGGGGGCATGGGCGTTGGCGTAAGTCGTAGCGGACTTGCCGGAGCAGTTGCTAAACAAGGTGGTGTGGGAATTATATCTACAGCACAGATTGGCTATGACGAGCCGGAATTTGAGAAGGATCAGCCGGGTACTAATTTGAAGGCTATAAAAAAACATATACAGATTGCTAAGGAAATTGCAGGAGGCAAAGGCCTTGTAGGTGTTAATGTCATGGTTGCATTGAAGCATTACCGTGAGCATGTGCAGGCAGCGGTTGCAGCCGGTGCGGATATTGTTGTGTGTGGTGCAGGACTTCCGCTGGACTTGCCGGAGCTTGTAAAAGATGAGAACGGTGAGAAGAAGGCGTACATAGCACCTATAGTTTCATCTTCTAGAGCAGCAGAGCTCATCTTAAAGCGTTGGGATATGAAGTACAATACAACTGCAGATATGCTTGTTGTGGAAGGACCTGAAGCAGGAGGGCATCTGGGATATTCTAATGAACAGCTTGATGATATAGAGAGCATAGGCTTTGATGATATCGTTCGCGGCGTCCTTGAGGTTAAGAAGACTTATGAAGAAAAGTATGGTCATAAAATTGCGGTTGTTGCCGGTGGTGGTATATATACAAGAGAAGACGCGGACCATATTATGGCCCTGGGGGTTGATGGAATTCAGGTTGCCAGCAGATTTGTTACTACACAAGAGTGTGATGCATCAGAGGCCTATAAGAATGCCTATGTTAATGCAAAGAAAGAAGATATTGTTATAGTTAAGAGCCCTGTAGGAATGCCGGGAAGAGCACTTAACAATGCATTTATTAAAAGAGTTTCAGTGCAAAAGGAACCTATTAAAAAATGTTATCTCTGCCTTGAAAAGTGCAAGCCGGCAGAAGTGCCATATTGTATTACTAAAGCACTTACAGATGCAGTACAGGGAGATGTTGACAATGGTCTGGTGTTCTGTGGTGCAAAGACATATATGATAGACAGAATAAGCACGGTTTCTGAAGTTATGAAGGAACTGGCAGGTTAATAAACAGCTAATCAACAACAACACATATACATTAGCAGAAGAAGTCAGTTGCGAAAGCGCTGACTTTTTCTGTGTCTTGCATAAATACTACGTTGACACCAATATATCGGCTAGTGTAGAATTATATCATTAAATGTCAAAAAGCACATTTATAGCAGTTGTATTCAGAAAGGAATTAATTGATGAGAGGTTATTTGCAGTCTAAATTGTATTATTTTTCTTTTTTTATTGAAATGTTTATATCGTTAATATTATCCATTGTGTTGCTTATATTAGCAGGCAGACTGGCGGTTGATGCGATTGGTATGACATTTTCAGCTGAGGGCGAAGATGTATTTACATACCTGTTGGAAAATGCGATGAACATCGCTGTGGGAGTAGAGCTTATCAAGATGCTTTGCAAACATTCACCTATGACAGTTGTTGAGGTTTTAATGTTTGCTATTGCAAGACAGATGATTGTGGCACATGCATCAGTTTGGGATACGCTTATTGGTGTTGTGTGCATTGCAATTCTTTTTGCTACAAGAAAATATCTTTTTATAGCACATGATGATGTTACAAGAGTAACCCTTAGAGCAACTCAAAGTGTGAAGATGGCTAACGCATTGGCGAAGGTGCATATTCCTGTGAGTGCTGGAAAGACTTTGAGAGACGTTATTGAGAAGCATCTTCAGGAAGAAGATAAAGAACTGGCAGTGGGAACATGTGTGGATTATGATAATTTCGCATTGTGTATCGCAAGCATACATGATGATGTTATTACGAGAGTAGATATATTAAAAACTAATTAGAAGAGGCAATGTAATGGCATATTATGATTCAAACGGAGTTTTGCAGATAGATCCCTTGGAAGTTGAGATGGGTAGGAAGGTTTTGGAGTTTAACAAACTTCAAAATGATTATTATATGAATAGGGTATCAGAAGAAGAGATAGCTATAAATACTACTCAGAATCAGTATGAGGATATGGTCTTAAGCAAGAAAAGATTAGAGGAACATAATCTTTGTAAGGAGATTTTTCTACAGTCAAAATTTAGAAGCTATGTTCCGGTACAGATACGTAAAGATGGAGACAATCTTGTCGGTACAGCCAGATATAATGTTAAAGCAGTAAGAAATTATTATCTTGGAGATAAAAGAATATATTCAGAAAAAACTAAGGAGATTTGTAATACAAACTTTCTTAAGTATAATATCCAATATGGATATGCAAAATGTCCACGTTGTGGAAATATAGCCAAAATTGAAACTTATACGGATGGATGTGACTATTGTGGAGCTGCATTTAGTGTAAGGGGGCTGGTGCCTAAAATCGCTTCTTTTATTTTGGAGGAAAATGGAGCCGAAAAGAAAGTCGGTCTTTTTTCAAAACTTGCCATTGGCTTTATTCTGGCAATTCCGCTTAGTTTTGCAGCACTGATTGTGTCGGCTGTGTGTGCATCTGTTTTTGAGCCATTAGCATGGTTGTCTGACATATGTATGATTATATTTAGTCTGTTGTTTGTCAATTTAGAGCTTATTGGTTTTTTATTTATTGTGGCAATTATCGGGCTTGTAATAAGTACTGTTGTTGTATCTAAATCCAACAAGAGTCCGTTTTATAACACTGATATCATTAAAAAATATATTCCGTACATATCCATGCAGGAATTGATACAGGGGATTGAAAGTAAGGTTAGTCATATATATCTGACTGATAAACCGGAAAACACAGCTGCGTATGTAAAAGCGTATATTAACAGCTTTATTGAAGAACACAGCGATGTTGTGGATATGTGTATATCCAGAATAACATTTACGGACTGTAAAGAGAGAAAGGGGCTCTACAGACTTGAGCTTGAGGTTATAGTAAAGCTTTATCGCATGAAAAAGGGCAGGATTAGGACGGAATATGAATGTGTTAATTTGGTGCTTGAAGGTAAAAAGGGCGTTGTGGATGTGAATAACTACAAGCCTATCAGAAGCTATAAATGTACAGGCTGCGGTGATAACATAAATATCACAGCAGGAGGTGTGTGTCACAATTGTGGAAAGCCGTATCAATACGAGGATTATGATTGGGTGATTACAGTTTTAAGCAAAAGAAATTAAGCTGGAAATTAATATCGAATATTATGTCTTGCAGAATATGTCAAAAATGCAGAAAAAATGCAAAAAAAATATTTACATCTATCCTTTAAAATTATATGATATAACAGTATTTTATAATTATTTAATAATTTAATGTGTCAGAGGAGATAAACATGGGGGAATCGTTGATTGAACTTAAAAATATTAACAAAACATTCGACGCTAATACTGTGGTCGTGGAGGATTTTAGCCTGGAAGTAAAGAAGGGTGAGTTTATCACGTTCCTCGGACCTTCAGGATGCGGAAAAACTACTATTTTGCGTATGTTGGGTGGCTTTGAACTTCCAACATCAGGTCAGATTCTTCTGAATGGGGAGGACATAAGTAATCTTCCACCTAACAAGAGACCGATTAATACTGTGTTTCAGAAGTATGCGTTATTCCCGCATCTTAATGTATATGATAATGTTGCATTTGGTCTTAAATTAAAAAAGATGCCAAAGGCAGAGCAGGATGATAAGGTAAAGAGAGCCCTTGAGATAGTAGATCTCGAAGGTTTCGAGAAAAGAGATATAAGCACTTTATCAGGCGGACAGCAGCAGCGTATTGCTATTGCAAGAGCTATTGTTAATGAACCGGAAGTGTTACTTTTGGATGAACCTCTTAGCGCTCTTGACTACAAGATGCGTAAAGAGATGCAGATTGAGTTGAAGAGTATGCATAAGAAACTGGGGATCACGTTCATATTTGTTACTCATGACCAGGAAGAAGCACTTACTATGTCTGACAAGATTGTTGTTATGGCAGATGGTGAAATTCAGCAGATTGGTACACCGGAAGAGATATATAACGAGCCTAAGAATCTTTTTGTAGCAGACTTTATCGGAGAAAGTAATATCTTTAAGGGTACGATGACTGGAGATAAGTTAGTTAGATTCTGTGGTGCACAGTTTGAGTGTGTTGATGATTATAAAAAGGGAATGGTTATTGATGCAGTAATCAGGCCGGAGGATATTGTTATTACAACACCGGAGAATGGTAAGATTACAGGAACTGTACTTTCTTCTGACTTTAAGGGTACATTCTATATAGTAGTTGTTCAATCTGGAAAGAATGAGATAGAGATACATAATCTTAAGCATTTTGAGCCGGGAACTAAGGTTGGTTTGAATATTGACCCGGATAATATTCATATTATCCCTTACGATATGACTATTAACCATTATGACGGAAGATTGTCAGCTCTTAACGAGGAGGGGATGGTTACGGTACAGTTTGAAGATTTTGCTTTGAATGCGGATCCTGTGAAGATTTATGCTGCCATGGGCATCAACGCACACATTTCAGAGGATGGGATGGCGCTTCTTGACGAGAACGATGTTCAACTTTCAGTTGAGGGACTTCTGGTTGATGCTTCATTTGCACCAAGTGATGCACAGATGAGTGATAATGCTGAAGCCGGAGTGGTTACGGGTAATATTATCAGCTTTATTTATGTTGATGATCATTACCGTTATACAGTGCGTAGTAAGTCTGAGGAAGATTATATTGTTAATGACGAAGACCTTTGGAATCAGGGCGACTATGTCAGTGTTATGATACCTGAAGACAAGGTAACTTATGAGATTATTGAGGAACAGTAATTATGAAGGGTAATTGGTTTTCGAGAAAGCAGTTGGCAATTCCGTATATCATGTTTTTGATATTGTTTGTAGTATTGCCGTTAATAGTAGTGCTTTATTATGCATTTACCGATGGAGACGGTAATGTTTCTTTCGAGAATTTCCTGCATTTTTTCCAGAATGGAAAGACAGTGGGAACTCTTGTGTATAGTGTCATAATAGCACTTATTACAACAGTGGTTTGTTTGCTTATAGCATATCCGGTTGCATATATACTTGCTAAGGGCAGTTTTTGTGGGAAGCATGCGTTTTTGATGCTTTTTGTGCTTCCGATGTGGATTAATTTCACCCTTAGAATTACAGCTATGAAAGAGATTTTGACGGTTATAGAAGGCAATCTTGCATATTATCAGTTCTTTAATACCATTCTTTGTATGGTGTATGATTTCCTTCCGTTTATGATTTTGCCACTTTATAATACTTTAACTAAGCTGGATAAGAGCTTAATTGAGGCTGCGCATGATTTGGGGGCGGACAAGGTACAGGTGTTTTTTAAGGTAGTTTTACCATTATCAGTACCGGGTATCATAAGTGGTGTTACTATGGTTTTTCTTCCATCTATGACTAATTATGTAGTGCTCGATATGATTTATAACAGCACATATATTATGGGAAGTCTTATTGGCAGCTATTTCAGTGCGTACGATTGGCACAATGGTTCAGTTATTTCGATTATATTGCTCGCGATGATATTTGTTGTAACTATGATTTCCAACAGGTTTACAGATGGAGACGATGCCAGTGCGGAAAGAGCCAGAAGACTGTAGAAAGGTACGGTATTACTATGAAGAAGATTATGCAGAGTGCGTGCATATGGTTAGTGTTACTATTTCTTTATGCACCGATTCTTATATTGGTTGTATATAGTTTTACGGATTCTACTATGATAGGTACTATTAAAGGGTTTTCATTGCAGAATTATGTGACACTTTTTACAACTCCAGAACTTATACAGATGATTGTCGGAACATTTGTACTTGCCATAGGGGTTGGCGTTATTTCCACTCTCCTTGGAACAGCAGGTGCTATTGGAGCATTTTATTCCAAGAAGCAGGTTAGAGGAGCGGTTGATCTTGCTAATCAGATTCCTGTCATTAATGCAGATGTCGTTACCGGTTTTTCAATATGCATACTTATGATAGCAATCTTTAAGGTTGATAAATCAACGTTTGTTCCGCTTGTAATAGGACAGGTATCTCTTTGTACACCGTTTGTATATTTATCTGTGCTACCGCGTCTCAAGCAGATGGATCATCAGTTGTATGAGGCGGCGTTGGATTTGGGATGCACACCGGCGAAGGCGTTGTTTAAGGTTATTATTCCGCAGATAATTCCGGGTATTGTGTCAGGTTTTATGACTGCCCTTACGTTGTCATTGGATGATTACTTTATCTCAACATATACAAAGCCGGCAACATTTGACACAATCAGTACATATGTTGTAAATGCGACAAAGGGAGCACAGACGGAGATTAAGACAGCACTTTGGGCCTTGTCTACATTGATTTTTGTACTTGTAACAGCAGTGGTGTTTATTAGTAATATAAAGGTTAAGAATGGAGCATCAGATGAAAAGATTTAAATGTAAATTTTTTAGTGTGATTTTATCTGTTATGATTTTGTGCGTTTCTGTACTTCCCTTATATGGATGTGGAGAAGACGAAGATGATGCCATTGTGCTTAGAGTAAGCAATTGGGAAGAGTATATTGACGAGGGCGAATGGGACGAAGAGGAGGCTATAGAGCTTGATAATGGTACGGTTATATGTCCTGAAAACAGTATGATTGATGATTTTGAAGCCTGGTTTGAAGAAACTTATGGTAAGAAGGTAAGGGTTGAGTATTCAACCTTTGGTACGAACGAGGAACTATATAATCAGATGCTTATGGGTGACGTATATGATCTTGCCTGTCCATCAGAATATATGATTCAAAAGATGATAGCTGAGGATATGTTGGAACCTTATACAAAGGATTTCTACAATGCATCAGATGACAATAATTATTATGCAAAGGGAGTTTCGCCTTATATCAAAAATGTTTTTGATAACCTTTCTATAGATGGAAAAAAACTTAGTGATTATGCTGCCGGGTATATGTGGGGAACTCTTGGAATTGTATATAATCCTGAGGTAATTACTGAGGAGGAGGCTTCTCATTGGAATCTTCTTCTTGATGAAAAGTATAGCAAGAGAGTAACGATTAAGGATAGTGTTAGAGATGCTTACTTTGCGGGGAATAGTATCTTTAACGAAGCATTGATTACATCATCAGCATTTTTAAATGCGTCTGATTATAAGTCAAAGCTTGATGCAACAATAAATGCTACGGATTCAGATACTGTTAATTCAGTAGAAGATATACTTAGTCGCATTAAGGATAATGTATATTCTTTTGAGACTGACAGTGGAAAAGCGGATATGGTTTCGGGTAAAGTGGTTGCTAATCAGCAGTGGTCAGGAGACGCAGTGTATACCCTTGATCAGGCAGAAGAAGAGGGGGTAGAACTTTGTTATTCTGCTCCTAAGGAAGCGACTAACCTTTGGTTTGACGGATGGTGTATGCTGAGAGCAGGCATTGATGGGGATGCAGAAAAGAAGTTGGCAGCGGAAGCATTTGTAAACTTTATGTCGCGTCCGGATAATGCAATTCGCAATATGTGGTATATCGGATATACATCAGTTATAGCAGGCGGAGATGACAGCTCAATGCTTGATTACATTAACTGGACATACAGCATGGACGAGGAAACGGCAGAAGAAGAGGGCGTTGAACTTATGGAGTATCCTATAGGGTATTTCTTTACAGGTAAGTTTGAGGATGAATTAGATGCTGAAACTAGTGTGAAGTACACAATTGTTGCAGATTCAGCACAGATGAACCGTCAGCTTTTTGCACAGTATCCGACAGAGGAAGTAATGGCACGCAGTGTTGTTATGGAATACTTCGATAAGGATGAGAATGAGCGCATTAACCGCATGTGGTTGAATGTGAGATGTTTTGATTTGTACAAGTTTCTTGGTGGTAAGTAATAAGTGAATTAGTGAGGGGTGTATTATGAGATTGAACATAGGAAAAATGTTGTTGTTAGCAGTGGTAGCTAGTGTAGTTATAGCAGGTTGTGGTAATAGGGAGCCGGAGAAAAGTGTTGGACAATTACAACAAGAAGGCACATCGGAAATGACTGGTGAAACAAAGACGCAGTCTGTGGCACAGGAGACAGAAGCAACAACAGTGGAGACTATAAAAGAGACTGTAGAAGAAACACAGACAATTAAAGAGACAGAAACAATCACTAAAGAACAGGTAATGGTGGAAATAGCATCGGAGACACAGGCACCGACAGAAGCAGTGACTGAGAAGCCAACGGAAACACAGTTTTCTTTAAAGGATTTCGTACTTAATAATAGGTTGTATTCAAAAAATCGATACGGAATCGGTTGGTTTATTTATGATTTTAAAGAGGGCAATATTGCCGTTCAAGGTTATAAAACAAAGTATGTTGACTATATGGAAGAAATGACTATGAGGTACAGAGTAGAAGGAAATACGTTAACTCTTATACCCCAAACAGTAATTCCAGCGGGTTCTACAGAAACGGTGGAGGAGCCTAAAGGTACAACATATGAATATGTTCCTTCTGAAAAGGCGTTTAAAGCTGAAATTTCAGAGATTTACCTGCCTACGGGAGAGTTACAAGAGTATACAGCGTGGCTTTATACATCTATTCCAGAAACAGAATAACACAGTGTGGCAAAGGCGACTTCACATGCAATATGTGGAAGTCGCCTTTTTAGCTTGTGTGCCTACTAATATAGACTTTTAATACGTCTTATTCAAATACTCTCTACGTATCTCATCCTCCAGTGCTTTAACCTCTTCTTCAAACTCTCTTGCAGATACAAGGTGACAGCCCTGTCCTCTTATAATAATCTGCTCAAGTCCGTCGGAAGTAGCAACTCGAACGTAATACTTTCTTCCGTGCTCATGGGCAAATTTCTCGATATACTGGTCGGCAGTTTCGGCTTCTTTTGTAAATACCACATGAATATTATTGTAATCAAATATTTCGGTGTCGTGACCTTTTACGCGATAAGCATCAAATACTACGATGAGGTTGCATTTTTTCATAGCCTGATAATTGCAAAGGATATCCATAAGGCGACCTCTGGCACCATCTAAGTTAACTTTAGCAATTTCGGCAAGTTCTGACCAAGCGTAGATTATATTATAACCATCAACAAGCAGGTATGGTATGCCATTGTTTGACACTGTTTCGCGACCTTTATAGGTAGTGTCCGGTGCCTGAATAGTACGCTTGCCATATGAATTCTTGCGAGAATCGTCACCTTTGCTGTTGGCGTAGTAGGTTTGCCTGAGGATGGCATCAACTTCATCGGTTCCAAGCACTTCATCAGATACGGTTCGCCCTGAGCGGGCAGCAGCTTTACGATATGCTTCTTCATCAAAATTACCTGAGGCATTGGAATACTTTTTTCGCTGTTCCAACACACTTTCCAGATGCATGTGGTCATATACTTCGTTCCAAGGAACATTTACACCGGCCCCGTGAGAGCAAAATACAGAATCAGCAGGATTAAGTGTATCACGTTCTGCGTCATAACCAATATTTTGAATTACTTCCTCAGGATTGTGACAGGGCTTATAACCTGACATTTGAAGTGATATACGTCCAATACCTTTTGTATATGCAATAACTTCCGTCTGGTAATCGCCAAGTGT
>JAFQIQ010000340.1 GCA_017397445.1 Lachnospira sp. | reverse complement strand
CACTTACAGAGGATATTAACAGTCCGATTGTTGCGGATGCATACGAGCTTGTTAATGAGACAAGACAGGCGTTACAGGATATTAAGACTATGCCTGATGTAACTATCGGTGCTATGGTAGGAGATGTTCAGGTTGGTACTGTAGTGTCTATTGGCGCTTTCGCTGAGAAAGGTAGAGGCTTTAAGGAGCGCTTCCGCCAGGCCAGTCAGACTTATCAGGCAGTTGGTACTAATAAGAGAGCTGATATGGGCGACTCAGTTGATAAGGCTGTTAAGTCAAGTACTAACAATCTGTTGAAAGATCTTGGCCTTGAGAATAATCAGGCTAATGCGGATGCTATCAGAATTCTTGGATATAACGAGATGGAGATTACAAGGGCTTCTATTGAGCAGGTTAAGGAGTTGTATGCCACACTTAACAGTTTGATTAAACACATGACACCGGAAGCTTGTATTAAGATGATTAGAGATGGTATTAATCCTATGAATGAGGATATTCACACTATCGATAAATATCTTAAATCAGGAAAAATTAAAGCACTTTCTAATTCAAAGGAAGATGATGCGTCAAAGTTTAGCAATTTCTTATATAAGATGGATAAGACCGGTGGAATTAGTGATAGTGAGAAGAAGCAGTTTATCGGCATCTACAAGATGATGAATATGTTTATTAAGGATGCAGGTGTTGCTATCGGTGCACTTTGTAAGCAAAATGCAGATATTACTATGGGTAATCTCTGTATGGCATATAACAGCAGACAACATTCAGGTATGGATGTGTCGGTAAGTGATGAGGCTGATGTTAAGGTTGCAACCGCAGAGTCATACTATATGAATCTTTTTGAGAGCAATTCCAATTATGTTACACCGCTCACATTGAAAAATGTGCAGGAGGAAAAACCAATTAATGACAGAAGTGTTGAAGAGTTTTGTGAAGCATTGGCAGATAAATATGATTCTTCAGAGGAAGCAAAATATTATGAGGAATACCTTGAGATGATTCGTGATGTGGCTAAGGCTGATAAAGCGGTCCTTAATGATATAGAAAGAGCTGGACAGGAGGTTACGGTTAATAATATCGAAACCTTCAAAATGTTAATGGAATCAGCCGGTGTTGCGAAGCTTTTCTCAAAGAACGGACATCGTGCAGAAAGCATTATGGAAAAGCTTGATTCAAGAGAAGAACTTGAGGCGGAATATGAGTCTATGAAGAGTGATTCAGATGAAGACCTTGCGAAGCTTATGGAAAATGATGAGGTTCAGAGTGAAGATAATGCAGAGACATCAGGTGTTATTACTTATGATATATTGAGAAGCAGAATACTTGAGAATAAGCAGATTAGTGTGATTGCCGGACTTGCAAGAAAGCATGATTACAATGTTCCGGTTGTGACAGAAGAGGGAGTAAGTGTTATGAAGCTTACATTAGTATCTGATACACAGGAGCAAGGCAGAATTTCCATTAGCTTTGAGAGCTCAGTTTGGGGAAAAACATCAGTTGAAGTGAAAGTTACTGCGGATTCAGTAGGTATGCACGGAATGTGTACAAAGGAAGATGCTTCTTTGCAGGCGAAACTTATTGAGGTGGCTCATGAGATAAAGGCGGAGTATGCATTTGCTAACGCATCGGTTTACTGCACACGCAATGACCTGGTGAACAGAATTACGTATGATGATGCCGCAACAAAAGTTGCAACAGAGAGACTTTACAGGATGTCAAAGTCAATAATTTCAAAATTGGTATAATGAAAATTGGAATGGAGTCCGATATTTATTACAGAGAAAATGTACAGCACATAAGGAGGGCAACATGAGAATTAATACTAATGTTACAGCGATTATGTCTAATAACTCGCTTCAGAAAGCACAGACAAACCTTTCAAAGTCTATACAGAGACTTTCTTCAGGATATAAGATTAACAGTTCAGCAGATGACCCGGCAGGATGCGCAATTTCAGAGCGTATGAGAGTTCAGATAAGAGGTCTTGACCAGGCAGAGAATAATACGGCGGACGGTATTTCGGTGCTTAATACGGCAGAAGGTGGACTTGTTGAGATTCAGTCCATGCTTACACGTATGAAGGAATTGGCTGTTCAGGCGGCTAATGATGTTAACTCAGATGAGGAGCGTGCAGCTATTCAGTCAGAGCTTGATAATATTAACAAAGAGATTGACAGAATCTCTAATGATACAGAGTTTAATACACAGTCACTCCTTGATGGTAATCTTACAAGAAGAGTGTATTCTAATTACACGGGTGTATATCAGCTTGAATGTACGGACAATTTTGTAGCTGGTGAGTACGGCGTGACTGTGACTCAGGATGCAACACAGGCTATTGCCATAGGTTCAGACGGTATTGCGATGGGTGAGGATGAGCTAGTAACAGAAGCACAGCAGGGAGCAATCACATTAAACGGATATACAGTTAGTATCCAGGCAGGAGATGACCTTAATACTGTAATCAGCAAGATTGTCGATGCAGCAGATATTATAGGTGGTTCTGCATATGTTATTGAAAATGGTGCTACTAGCGATACTGCAGCTAATGGCTTACAGTACGCAGGATATGTACCAACTACTGAATATTCGGGCAACCAGTTGGTTATTATGACTAAGGAGTATGGAACAGATCACGAGATAGAGATTAAGTGCGATAATCAGGAGCTTGCTGATTTGTTAGGTATGCCGGATGCATACTATGATGCAAATGACAGCACCGATGAACCTTGGGTAGTACAGGGAACTGACGTACAGGCAGAGTTTACAACCACTACAGATGGTGAGACTACATCGCGCGTAGGTTTTGAGGATAGTGCAGTTTTATCAACAGAAGGTACACAGATTACTATAAAGGATGTTAATAACAAGACATTCCGTTTTGATGTTCCGGCTAATATTGCAGCTTTAGGTGGCGGTACAACAGATGTTGTTCAGGAAGTAACAGATGTAGGAACTATGAGTATACATATTGGAGCTAATCAGGATCAGGTTATTCTGGTAGATATTCCTGCCGTTACATCGTATACTTTGGGTACAGACACAATTAATGTTATGACATTCCAGACAGCGTCTTTGACAATAGAGAAAATTGATAAGGCAGTAGCGAGAGCTAATGAGGTTCGCTCAAAGATTGGTGCATATCAGAACAGATTTGACCATACAACAAACAACCTTCAGATATCTAATGAGAATATTACATCTGCTATGTCAACTATGACAGATACAGATATGGCTGAGGAGATGACAGAGTATACATCACTTAATGTTCTTACGCAGGCTGCAACATCAATTCTTTCGCAGGCGAACGAAAGACCTTCTACAGCATTACAGTTGTTGCAGGGTTAATTATTAATAACCGAAAGGTTGGTGTCATATGAAAAATGAGTCAATAAAAACTTATTCATACAGAATATCTCAGGCATCACCTACAGAGCTGATTGTTATTTTATATGATATGGCCATAGAGTATCTGGAGGATGCAAAAGAAGTTGTAGATATTGACGATGATGCATATAAGCAGAATTTAAAGCATGCAAAGCGGGTTGTAGACAGGTTGTCGGTTACATTGGATATGCAGTATGACATATCTAAGGAGTTGTTGAAGCTTTACATAATGATGTCAAGATTTATTATCAAGGCAACATCTACTAAAGAGATAAAGCTTGTTGACACTGTTATTAATATGCTTACAAAGTTGCGTAAATCATTTTATGAGATTAGTAAGCAGGATACATCAGGTCCTATAATGAAGAATACTCAGCAGGTTTATGCGGGACTTACATATTCCAATGCAGGAAATTCTAATGAATACTCTAATGATCCGGTTAACAACAGAGGTTATAAAGTATAATAATATGGGGCAGGAACCAACGGTTCCTGCCCCATATATTATTATTTGCGTGATATATTGACTCTTCTGTGCTTTTTGACAGTTCTTCGTACATGTCTGTGTTTGCGTCGATGTTTTAATTCCATAATTGCATACATCAATATGAGAAGCATAACACCGGCTAAAACAAGCCACCATATGTTTATGGAAAAACGGTTCTTAGCTTTAGGAATATTTTCATCGTCCGTTATCTTATATGGCAGGTTGCTTGATGCCGCAAAATTGTCGGAGGATGCAATAGTAAGCTTAGCGATGCCTACCGTGTAGTCTTTGTACTTGTAATTAATATTGGCTGTGTAAACGCCATCTGTTGTAGTTGAAACAGAGTCTTTAGCAACATCCATCGTAATATCGCCTACGGAGATATTGTCAGGAAGAGTGAGTGTTGATGTGCTTATATTAAAGCGGTAATTGTAATTATTAAACACTTTTGAGTTGTAAAGGTTATTAGTCGAGAATATTGAACTAATGTCTGAGGATGAAGCGGTAACCTTTTCAAAGTTTTCAAAGCCCCAGTCAAATAAAGCACGAGTATCTGTAAATCTGGTATCTTCGCCGGACTGGAAGCACACGCATATAAGACGCATACCATTTTTCTCAGCAAAAGTTACAAGAGTATAGTCGGCATTGCTTGTATATCCGGTTTTTCCGCCCCTGCAATACTCGTAGTAATACTCACGGCCCTTAAGCATTTCGTGACGATGTCTTACATATCTTTTATAAGACATTTTATTAGTTGGCGGAATTATATAAGTGCTTGAAGTAGAATCAATATTAACAAATGTTGTGTTATTGTAGCAGCCCCGTGCAATCATAGCCATATCGTAAGGCGTTGTGTAATGATTGTCATTGTGAAGTCCGCTTGCATTAACAAAATTAGTATCAAGAGCACCCATCTCTTTAGCCCGGGCATTCATTATCTCAACAAATGCATCTACACTGCCGCTTACGTGCTCGGCAAGTCCGTAGGCAATTTCATTGGCAGAATGTAGCAAAAGTCCGTATAAGGCTTGCTCAACAGTATACTGCTCACCTTTTCTCGTACCGAGGTTTGCTTCATCATAAGCTACAGATTCAGCTGCTTCCCTTGAAAATGTTACAATATCTTCAAGATTACAATTCTCTATAACTAAAAGGCCTGTAAGAATTTTGGTAGTACTTGCAGGATAACCGGTTTCGTGAGCATTTTTCTCATAAAGGATAGCTCCGGTGTCCGCATCAATAAGTATGGCACTTCCGGAAGTTATATCAGGAGCAACGGGCCATACACTTTTGCTATCAGATGTTTCTGTTGTGGATGGTTCTGCGTAAACCTGGTTATCCGGAAAAAGATAACCTATTGAAGCAACAGATAATGCAACCACAACAAGGCGTGCCAAAAAGACACGCATTTTATATGTTAAATTGTTATATATCATAAAATCCTCATTTCAAAAGATAATTAAATTAGTAATTCACGAATTAATTGTAACCTATGAAAAATGTTGTGTAAAGTGAATTTGCATATTAATTTACTAACAAATACTCTTGCCAGTTCTAATATATTTTATTATAATCGATACGTTGTATATATTTTGTACATATAAGAATGGAGTAATAAGAGTATGAGACTTAGAAATGTTCCCGGAGCAAGGGAAGTTATGGTTGAAAATCAATATGTATTTACAGAGCCTGAAGGGATGAAAGGTACATGGGGAGAGGTGTTTGGCAATAATAATCCGATACATATAGAGATTGGTATGGGAAAGGGACGTTTTATTTCTACACTTGCTGCTATGAATCCTGATATTAACTATGTTGGTATAGAAAAGTATTCCAGTGTCTTATTGAGAGCAGTGGAAAAGCAGGATGAGCTGCAGCTTCCTAACCTTAGATTTATAAGAATGGATGCAGAGAATATCTGCGAAGTATTT
>JAFQIQ010000339.1 GCA_017397445.1 Lachnospira sp. | reverse complement strand
GGTTGGTATGTATTATTCAAGAAGGAATCATAAGCTTGATGAGTGGCATACATTTTGTGATTGGGTTTTAGAGTTGCCTTATTTCAAGGAGTTGTTTTTAGCGGATGAACAATAATATGATTAAAAGAATTACCATACCAAGTTATGTGCAACTTATAATTTGTGCATGTTTTTGGGGTGGTATGGGCTTTGGCGTATTTAAAGTTAATGAAGCGGCAGTTATAGTATTGTTTGCTATGGCTACTGTGTGTTCTGCAGTTGTTATCCTTATGGCAATTATGATAGATCGCCTTTATCTTAATAATATTCGTGAGAGCCTTGATAATCTTGATAAACTTAATAATAAATTAAGAGCCCAGAGACACGAGTATCTCAATGAGATGCAGGTTGTTTATGGGCTTTTGGAGATTGGGGAGTACGAGGAAGCGAAGGATTATCTTAAACCCATATATGAAGATATTGCCAGTGTAGGTAAGGCTTTGAAAACTTCAAAACCGGCAGTTAATGCACTTTTGCAGGCGAAGATGGAGCTTGCAAAGTCAAAGAATATTAAATTGTTTATTGAAGTATCTTCAGATATATCAGGAGTGAAATTAGAGCAGTGGGATCTTTGTAAGATATTAGCCAATATAATAGATAATGCCATAACAGCCTTGGAAAGTTGGGATATACAGGATAAGCAGATACATGTGCATATAACAGAGACACAGGATAACTATGTGTTTACTATATATAACAACGGACCGGTTATTCCAAAGGACAAGTTACCACATATATTTAAGAATGGCTTTACCAGCAAGTTAGAAGAAGGGCATGGATTGGGGCTTGGTATAGTAAAATCTATAGTTGACGCTAATAAAGGAATTATTATGGTGGAGTCTGTTATAGGTAAAACAAGTTTTGTGATTAACCTTCCCAAGTGACAGTTTAGTCATTGGTATGACATTTTAAAGTTTAAAATGTATAGTTAAATCTTTAAAATGTACAATTAAAAGATTACATGTTTACATTATTTTAGAACGTAATATAATGATGGTGTAATCAAGATTGGTTACAAATATTTAGAAGGTGGTGTTAAATATGGATTGGTTATTTATAATCGGAATTGTCCTGTTTGTATTCGGCTTTCTCTTTGTAGCAATAGAAGTCATGCTTCCGGGTGTGGGGGCTCCGGGTATCGCAGGTGCCATATGTTTGATAGCAGGTGTGTTCCTGGTGGCTGATACCGTAAAGGAAGGCGTCATCGCAGTGTCAATAATATTCGTACTTCTGTCGGTGTTGATAGTGGTTATGATGACACTTATTGCAAAAGGAAAGATTAGAACAAGGATAATACTGGAAGATAAGCTGGACAAGGATAGTGGCTACATAAGCAATAATGATTTACAGTATCTTGTTGGCAAAAGAGGAATTACAACAACAGGACTTCGGCCGGCAGGTCGGGTTATGATTGAGGGTGTGGAATTTGATGTTATATCAGACGGTCGCTTTATTGATGAAAATGTTGAGGTAGAGATTTACAAAATTAGTAATTCTTCACTGGTGGTAAAGGCAGTATAGCATTTGTCTAAGGTGAATAATTATAAATATTAAGAAAAAAAGGGGAAATAATTATGGACGGAATTGAAGGAATTTTTATTTTAGTGGGAGTAGTGATATTCCTGTTGATACTGTTCTTTAGCTTTGTACCAGTTGGGCTTTGGATATCAGCTATGGCTGCAGGCGTAAGAGTAGGTATCTTTTCACTTGTTGGTATGAAACTTAGAAGAGTAGTGCCTGCAAGAATTGTATTGCCACTTATCAAGGCGACAAAGGCAGGTTTGGACTTAAGAGTTAATCAGCTCGAAGCACATTACTTAGCCGGTGGTAATGTTGATGGTGTTGTTAATGCACTTATTGCGTCAGAAAGAGCAGGAATTGACCTTTCTTTTGAAAAGGCGGCAGCTATTGATCTTGCTGGTCGTAACGTATTAGAGGCTGTACAGATGAGCGTTAACCCTAAGGTTATTGAGACACCTAATATCTCAGCAGTTGCTAAGGATGGTATAGAGCTTTTGGTTAGAGCACGAGTTACAGTTCGTACTAACCTTGAAAGACTTGTCGGTGGTGCCGGTGAGTCAACAATCATCGCCCGTATCGGTGAGGGTATTGTAACAACAGTAGGTTCTTCAGAGTCACATAAGAGCGTGCTTGAGAATCCTGATGACATTTCTAAGCTTATCTTAGCAAAGGGTCTTGATTCAGGAACAGCATTTGAGATTCTTTCAATTGATATTGCGGATATTGATATCGGACGTAATATCGGTGCACATCTTCAGAGTCTTCAGGCTGAAGCTGACAAGAATATTGCTCAGGCTAAGGCTGAGGAGAGAAGAGCGATGGCGGTTGCCAAGGAACAGGAAATGCGCGCTTATGTAGTAGAGGCTGAGGCAGAGATTCCGAAGGCTATGGCTTATGCACTTCGTGAAGGAAAGCTTGGCATTATGGACTATTATGAGATGCAGAACATAAAGGCTGACACTAAGATGAGAGAAAACATCGCTGGTGATGATATCTCAGGCAAAATTATAGAGGGTGGTAATAATGAATAATAGAATGTCTTACAACGACGTTCAGCAATTGAAAAATCATATTCGCCAAAGGTTGCAGGAAGCCAGTATGCAGAATGGGCAGATGAATGGGTATGCTAATTCGACACAAAGACCACAGGGCGTCCAGAGGCCGCCCGCAGGTGGAAGAATTGCCCAAGCTAACAATAGAGTTGCACAGCAGCCAATACAGCAACAGCCAATGCAGGGACAGCCTGTAAGACCGGGAGCTGCACCATATGGTCAGGCACCACAATATCAGCAGGGACAGCAACCGGTTAGACTACAGCATTCACAGCAGGGGCAAGTACGTCCTAAGTTGGCAAAACAACAGGGAAAAATGCAGCCGCAGGTGGCTAACAATGCAACACCACAGTTTGAAAAGCAGGTTGCTAAAAAGAATGTTAATCAACAAGGCGGAGCATACTTTGATAAGTATGATTGTGGTCATAAGTATCCTAAGATGACAGTTCGTCAGCATCTTAAGGATGAGCTTCGTAAAGATAGAAACGAGCGAATTGATAATTTAAGATATGCATATGTTATGTCAGAGATACTTTCCGAGCCGGTATGTAAGAGGCGAAGAAAGACACAGAGGACAATGTAAACTCAGATAGAAGTACCGGAGCGGAGACGCTTCGGTATTTCTGCTATTAACGTCTTATGTAGTATCTTTCATAAATTTTATTGAAAAATCTCCGTTTGAGTATTATTATATTAATTGGTGGTTTTTACTCTAAAGTGAATTGACGGATATATAATTATTACGAAGAGCCGAGGATGGTATATGACAATTAAAGTTATGGTGGTTGATGATGAGCCGCACATTAGGAAGATATTACAGACAGTAATTACTAAGAATACAGCTTTTGAGGTGGTTGCAGGGTGCGATAATATGACAGATGCACTCATAGCGTTTAATGAAAAGAAACCACAAGTTGTCTTTATGGACATAGAGATAAAGGGAAGTAGCGGGATTGATTGTGCTAAGGTAATGTCGGGGATTAATCCGGATGTTAAGATTATATTTGCAACTGCACATAGTGAGTATATGGCCAATGCATTTGAATTATATGCCTTTGACTATCTTGTAAAACCTTTTGATATGAAAAGAATTGAACATACATTGGAGCGAATTGAGCGAAGTATGGCAGAAAAGCCTGTGGATACTTATGTAAGTAAAGAGGTTGCCGAGGAAGAGAAGAAAGATAAGATCCTTATAAAGGGCAAGGAAAATGTAAGTTTCCTTGATGTGGATGATATTGTATTTATAGAAAGAGTTGATAACTCCACACACATATATACAAAAACGAGAGAAGAATATGTTACCTCCATGTCTTTGGCAGATTTTGAAGAAAAGCTTGATGAGCATGTATTTGTAAGAAGTCATAAGTCATATATTATTAATGTGACTATGATTAAACGTGTAGAGCAGTATGGTCGTCGGACATATTCGGTGTATTTTAAAAATATGGACAAAGATGCGTTAATTACAAAAGAAAAATACGACCAGATTAAAAATATGTATGAATAATGGAGTAATAGGGATGAACAGCGATTTGGGACTGCTTAATCTAATCAGAAAGAGTAGGGATGGTTTTAGTAAAGGACAGAGAAAACTTGCAGATTACATATTAGCTAATTATGAAAAAGCAGCGTTTTTGACAGCATTACAGCTTGGACAGAAAGTTGGAGTAAGCGAATCAACGGTTGTCCGATTTGCGTATAGTCTGGGACTTTCAGGATACCCTGAGTTTCAAAGTAAATTAGCAGATATGGTACAGGAAAAGATACATTCAATCGAGCGAATAGAAATTGCAGGCGGCGCAATGCCTCAGGAGCAGGTTTTGGACAATGTACTTAAAGCAGACGCTGATAAGATTGGGCTTACGCTTGATACTATTGACAGACAGGCTTTTGGTATGGCTGTTGAGGATATACTTAATGCGGAGCATGTGTATGTAGTTGGTGTGAGAAGCTGTGCTCCATTAGCAACATTTTTAACTTATTACTTAAAGCTTATTAGAAGAAATGTTACTCAGGTTGAGAGTACTAACATCAGCGAGCTTTACGAGCAGATGTTACATGTGTCAGAGAAGGATGTTGTGGTAGGAATTAGTTTCCCAAGATATTCCATGAGGACATTGAAAGCGTTGGAGTTTGCCAATAATCGTAATGCTAAGGTTATTGCTATTACGGACAGTAAACATTCACCAATGAATATGTACTCATCATGTAATCTGTTTGCAAGAAGTGATATGGCATCCATAGTTGATTCCCTTGTGGCGCCTATGAGTGTCATTAATGCACTTATTGTAGCTATGTGTCTGAAATGTGATAAACAGGTTATTGGTAATCTTGAGATGCTTGACAGCGTTATTATGGATTATCAATACGAGGGCAATGATGAGATTGATTTTCTTAATGAAAATGTATTGTTGGAATTACAGAAAATGTCTGGAGATGAAGAATAGTGGATAATAAAAAAGTAATAGTAATCGGCGGCGGAGCCGCCGGTATGATGGCAGCCATAACTGCGGCAAGAAACGGTCGCAGGGTAGTATTAATAGAAAAGAATGAAAAACTCGGTAAGAAAGTTTTTATAACGGGCAAAGGTCGGTGTAATTTTACCAATGCAGGCGATAGTGAAGATATATTTAACAGTGTTGTAACTAATAAAAAATTCCTGTACAGTGCATTTAACAGTTTCTCACAGTATGATTGTATGGGATTTTTTGATGAATTAGGACTTAAGTTCAAGATTGAACGGGGAAACCGAGTGTTTCCGGAGTCGGATCATTCATCAGATGTAATAGCTGTTTTACAAAAGGAACTTAAGAAACTCGGTGTGGAGATTATGTATAATACCATAGTTACTGAAGTTCTTGCAAAGGATGACATTTTCGAGGGAGTGTGTGTGAAGGATACCAGTGTTACAGGTTCCGGCAAGACCACTAATGTTCAGGGGATGGGTGATGCAAGAAAACTTGCAGGTGATGCATTAATTATTGCAACCGGAGGTAATTCATACCAAAGTACCGGTTCTACCGGTGACGGGTATAAGTTTGCAAAGTCTTTGGGACATACTGTCACACCAATACTTCCGGCACTGGTGCCATTTGTTGTGGCAGAAGAATGGGAGCGGGAGCTTCAAGGTCTCAGTCTTAAAAATGTCAGTGTTAAGATTTTGGATGGTGACAAAGTTTTATATTCGGATTTTGGAGAGATGCTTTTTACACATTTTGGAGTAAGCGGACCGACAGTGCTTTCAGCAAGCAGTTATGCTGCTTCTGTAATTAAAGACAAACATCTTACCCTTACAATTGATTATAAGCCGGCCCTTACAGAAGAGCAATTGGATGAAAGAATTCTTAGAGATTTTGATGAGCAGAAAAATAAGGCATTTAAGAATTCTTTGGACAAGTTGCTTCCTAAAAAGTTAATTCCGGTTGTAATTGATTTATCGGGAATTGATGGAGATAAGAAAGTTCATGAAATCACGAAACAGGAGCGCATGAGCCTTGTAAAGCTTCTTAAAGATTTCAGACTCACACTTACAGGTCTTCGAGGATTTAACGAAGCTATAATCACTCAGGGTGGTGTTAATGTTAAAGAAATCAATCCATCCACAATGGAATCCAAGCTTGTAAAGGGCGTGTTCTTTGCAGGCGAAGTAATAGATGTAGATGCAGTAACAGGCGGATTTAATTTACAGATAGCATGGTCAACAGGATATGTGGCAGGAATGCATGTGTAATAATAAGGACGTGTGGATATATGTCTTACAGACACGCTTCCGCTTGGAGATGAACGTAGCGGTACTAAGCTCGTACAAGCAAAATGCATGTACTTGCTAAGTACCGACGTTCATCTACAGTCTGTAAGACATATACCACCGCCAATTAATCAGTGTGAATCGTTATAGTACAGTCGAGAATATACAGATTTATTAGCATAAGTTATATTATAGAGTCTGTATGTGGATTGAATATGGGTTGTATTAAGGACGAAGTATGTGCCTTGAAGACTGTAAAATAACGTCGGCACTTAACGAGCACAAGTTATAACTTGTGCGAGTTTAGTACCGTTACGTTATTTTCCAAGCGAGAGCGTGTCTGAAAGGCATATATCTTCGTTGTTGATAGAAGATAAATTAAATTAACAGGAGGACTTTATAATATGGCATACGCAATAGCAATTGACGGACCGGCAGGGGCAGGTAAAAGTACCATAGCAAAGCTTTTGGCGGCAAAGATGAATTATATTTATGTGGATACTGGTGCGATGTATCGTGCAATGGCGGTATATTTTTCACAGAATAATGTTAATCCGCAGGATGAGACGGCTATTAATAAGGCTGTTGAAAATGTTGATATAACTATAGAGTATATGGAAGGTGTTCAGCAGGTTATACTTAATGGTGAGAATGTGACACATTTGCTTAGAACCGAAGAGACAGGAAAGATGGCTTCGCTTACTTCTAAGTATGGAGCGGTTAGAACTAAGCTTGTTGATTTGCAAAGAAAGCTTGCAAAGACAACGGATGTGATTATGGATGGCAGAGATATAGGAACTACAGTGCTTCCGGACGCATTTGTTAAGATATTTTTAACTGCAAGTTCTGATGCAAGAGCTAAGAGAAGATTTGATGAACTCAGTGCAAAAGGTGAAGAATGTGATTATGAAGTAATTAAGGCAGATATTGAGAAGCGTGATTATGATGATTCACACAGGGAGATTTCACCACTTAAACAGGCTGATGACGCAGTGCTTGTGGATACATCCGATATGAATATCGAGCAGGTTGTTGCGGCGATTACAGCAATTATTGAGGATAAGAAGCAGAATTTGCAATAAATGTTTTGAGAGGTCTGGAAATATGAGTGAAGTTATACTTGCAAAGTCGGCAGGATTTTGTTTCGGCGTTCACAGGGCAGTTGACACGGATTATGACAATGTAAACAAGGAGAATATTTACACATATGGTCCTATTATTCACAACGAGGAAGTTGTTAAAGATCTTGAGAGTAAAGGCGTAAATGTTGTGAATGGAGTGGAAGAACTGGCAACAGTTAACGAGGGAACGGTTGTTATACGTTCTCATGGTGTTTCGAAGTCAGTTTATGATGCAGTTAAGGATAAAGGTCTTGAGTTAGTGGATGCAACATGTCCCTTTGTACTTAAAATTCACAGAATTGTGGAAGAAGAAAGTAAAAAGGGTAAGCAGATTATTATAATAGGTAATGAAAAACATCCGGAAGTTGAAGGAATTATGGGGTGGTCAGTTTCGCCTGTAATTGTGGTTGATTCTGTGGAAAAAGCAGAGAATTTACCCTTTGAAGAGGGGAAAGAAGTATGCGTTGTATCTCAAACGACATTTAATTACAAGAAATTTCAAGATTTAGTTGAAATTATATCCAAAAAGGGGTACAATATTATCATTCGTAATACAATTTGTAATGCAACTGAAGAACGACAGACTGAAGCACGAGAGCTTGCGAGACGAGCTGACGCTATGATAGTCATAGGAGGAAGCAGTAGTTCAAACACTCGTAAACTGTATGAAATCTGTAAGAATGAGTGTGACAATACAAGTTACATTCAGACGCTTAATGACCTGGACATGGAATCCCTGAAAGGGTCAGACTGCATAGGTATTACAGCTGGGGCATCAACCCCGAATAATATTATTGAGGAGGTTTACACTAATGTCAGAGCAGAGTTTTATGGAGATGTTAGATGAAACAATTAAGACAATACATACAGGAGAGGTCATTGAAGGAACTGTTATCGATGTTAAGGAAGATATGATAGTACTTAACCTTGGCTATAAGGCTGACGGTATCATTACACGTAACGAATATTCATCTACACCTGGTATTGATTTAAGAGAGGTAGTTAAGGTTGGCGATATTATGTCAGCAAAGGTATTGAAGATTAACGATGGTGACGGACAGGTAGCACTTTCATACAGAAAGGTAGTAGCAGACAACGGTAGCAAGATGCTTGAAGAAGCATTTGAGAATCAGACTCCACTTACAGCAAAGGTTAACCAGGTTATGAACGGTGGTCTTTCAGTTGTAGTTGATGAGGCTAGAATATTTATCCCTGCAAGTCTTGCATCAGACACATATGTAAAGGACTTGACAGTATTCAAGGATAAGGAAGTAACATTTGTTATTTCTGAGTACAATCCTAAGAAGAGAAGAGTTATCGGTGATTGTAAGTCACTTATTGTAGCTGCTAAGGAAGCTGCTCAGAAGGAACTTCTTGCGAAGATTTCTGAGGGTGATACAATTGAAGGTACAGTTAAGAATGTGACAGATTTCGGTGCATTTATTGATCTCGGCGGAGTTGATGGTCTTCTCCACATTTCAGAGATGTCATGGGGCAGAACAGAGAATCCTAAGAAGGTATACAAGGTTGGCGATTCAGTTAAGTGCTTTATCAAGGAAATCAATGGTGATAAGATTGCACTTAGTGTTAAGTATCCTGATCTTAATCCATGGAATGGTGCAGCTGAGAAGTATGCAGTTGGTAACGTAGTAACAGGTAAGGTTGCACGTATGACAGACTTTGGTGCATTTGTTCAGCTTGCAGATGGTGTTGATGCATTACTTCATGTTTCACAGATTGCTAAGGAGCATGTAAACAAGCCTTCTGACGTTCTTTCAATCGGTCAGGAAATCGAAGCAGTAGTTGTTGATTTCAACGATGCTGACAAGAAGATTAGCCTTAGCGTAAAGGCTCTCTTGGTTGAAGAAGAGTTGGCAGAGGAAGTTGCTGAGGCAGCTATGGAAGAGGAAGTTGTTGAAGAGACAGCTGAGGCTACAGAGGAATAATTAATTGTATATTTCACCGGGCTGCGTAAGTGGCCCGGTGTTTTTGCTTGCGTGGCTATTGTTGATATGGTATAATTAGTTAAAGAAATGTGGTTTAATGTGTATTTTTGCGAAAGGAGTGAGAGTATGACAATAGGTTCAGTTGGAAGTTATGCGGCACCTATGTCACGTAATGATATGGTGCAGGCTGTTAAGGCCGGGAATACGGAAGGGATTAGTCCCAGTCAGATAAGAAACTTAAAGCAGACAGGGGCTGTGGAATGCTCTACATGTGCAAGCAGAAAGTATAAAGACGGTTCTGATGAGATGGTGTCATACAAAGCTGCGGCACATATATCTCCGGAGAGTTCAGCGGCAAAAGTGAGGGCTCATGAGCAGGAGCATGTTAATAATGCATACAGCAGTGCTGCCAAGAAAGGCGGCAAGGTAATACAGGCATCGGTTACATTAAAGATGGCTGTTTGTCCGGAGTGTGGCAAGTCGTATACTGCGGGAGGACTTACGAGTACTATGATTAAGTATGACGAAGACAGTCCGTACGGCAAGGAGCAAAAGAGCAGGGATTACGGTATGCTGGTAGGGCAGAATGTGGATGAAACAGTATAAGAAGTAAGAAGGCGGCAAAGATGATTTGTCGCCTTTTATAAGGAGTTAAGATGTATAGATTGCTAATAGTGGAAGATGATAAGGGGATAGCAGAGGCCATTAAGGTGCAGGCACAGATGTGGGATTTGGAAGTGCATTGTATTGAGAATTTTCGTAGTGTAATGTCAGAGTTTGCAGATTTTAACCCTCATATTGTTCTTCTTGATATTTCGTTACCATTTTACAATGGATATCATTGGTGTAGTGAAATTCGAAAAGTATCTAAGGTGCCGATTATATTTATATCTTCGGCGGCTGACAATATGAATATGGTTATGGCTATGAATATGGGGGCTGATGATTTTATAGCCAAGCCTTTTGATCAGAGTGTTCTTATGGCAAAACTTCAGGCAATGTTAAGAAGAACTTATGATTTTGCTACATCGGTGCCTATACTTGAACATAGAGGCGCATTACTTAACACGGGAGATAATACTTTGACTTACTGTGATGAAAAAATCTCACTTTCTAAGAATGAGTTTCGTATTCTGCTTAATCTTATGCAGAATAAAGGGAAGGTAGTAAGCAGAGAGAAACTTATGGAATATTTGTGGGAGTCGGATAGCTTTGTGGATGAGAATACCTTGTCTGTTAATGTGAACAGGCTTCGTAAAAGATTAGAGGCGGCAGGACTTGCCAATTTTATTACTACGAAGTTTGGGGTGGGGTATATTATAGAGG
>JAFQIQ010000338.1 GCA_017397445.1 Lachnospira sp. | reverse complement strand
GATATTATGATGTTAGGAACAGACATTGGTATCGACTTAGGTACCGCTAGTATTTTGGTTTATATTAAGGGAAAAGGCGTAGTGTTAAAAGAGCCATCCGTAGTGGCATTTGATAGAGATACAAATAAGATTAAAGCGATTGGTGAAGAGGCAAGACTTATGCTTGGTAGAACACCGGGTAATATCGTTGCCGTAAGACCGCTTCGTCAGGGTGTTATCTCAGATTATACGGTTACTGAGAAGATGCTTAAGTACTTTATTCAGAAGGCAGTTGGCAGAAGAATGCTCAAGAAGCCTAGAATCAGTGTTTGTGTGCCATCAGGCGTAACAGAGGTTGAGAAGAAGGCTGTTGAGGATGCTACAATGCAGGCAGGTGCAAGAGAGGTTGCCATTATTGAGGAGCCTATCGCAGCTGCTATCGGTGCAGGCATTGATATTTCAAGACCATGCGGTAATATGATTGTTGATATCGGTGGTGGTACAACAGATATCGCTGTTATTTCTCTTGGCGGAACTGTTGTAAGTACTTCTATTAAGATTGCCGGAGATGATTTCGACGAGGCTCTTGTAAGATATATGAGAAAGAAGCACAATCTTCTTATCGGTGAGAGAACTGCCGAGGATATTAAGATTAAGATTGGTTGTGCATACCCTCGTGCAGAGGTTACAACTATGAATGTAAGAGGTCGTAACCTTGTTACAGGTCTTCCTAAGACTGTTGAAGTTACATCGGAGGAGACTGAGGAGGCATTAAGAGAGGCTACTTCTCAGATTGTTGAGGCTGTTCACAGCGTTCTTGAGAAGACTCCACCGGAGCTTGCTTCAGATATTGCGGACAGAGGTATTGTACTTACAGGCGGCGGAAGTCTTCTTTCAGGTCTTGAGGATTTAATCGAGGCTAAGACAGGTATTAACACTATGACAGCAGAGGACCCTATGACAGCAGTTGCTGTTGGAACAGGTAAGTTTATAGAGTTCCTTGCAGGTTACAGAGATTAATTAATATGTACATGGAGGTCGCACTGTAAAGTTGCGGCCTTTTATGCATTTTTTGAGGCGGACAAAACATTTTTAAAAATGTTTCAAATGGCGCTAAAGTTTTATGCAATATGTGCCGATACATATATACAATGTATTTGTGACAAGGTTCGTTGAAGGCGAATCTTTAGGTTAAGGAGGTCAGGATATGGTAAAGGGCTTATACACAGCTTATACAGGAATGGTGAATAGCCAGTACAGATTGGATGTCGTATCTAATAACCTTGCGAACGCAACTACTACAGGTTTTAAGAAGGAAGGTTGCACAACAAAGGCATTTGACGAGATGATGGGTGTTAAGATTAACGATCTTACAGTGGGACATATTAATCAGAAAGTTGGAACTATGTCTCTTGGTGCTAAGATTGGTGAGACTTATAGAAACTGGTCACAGGGCTCTATGATTAACACAGAGAATACTTATGATTTTGCACTTTCGGGCAAGGGATTTTTCTCAATTGAATTTACTAATAAGTTAGGCGAGACATCGACTATGTATACCAGGGATGGTGCCTTCCATATGAATAAAGAAGGTTTTTTAGTAACCAAGGATGGAGACTTTTTGTTAGGTCAGACAGGACCGATTCAGTTGCCGACTAATCTTAATGAGCTTACGTTGGAACCGACAGGAGAGGTGTTTGCTGACGGAATGTATGTTGATACATTGGCATTGGTTGATTTTGAAGATTACAATTACCTTGAGATGTACGGTGAGAATCTTTATGTTGCAGTTGATGGTGCTACACAGACAGAGTCTGTAGCAACAGTTACACAGGGATATTTGGAGGCTTCTAATATTAACGTGGTGCAGGAGATGGTTGAGATGATTACCATCGCAAGAGAGTATGAAAGCGGTCAGAAGGTAATTAACGCTATTGATTCTATGCTTGGAAGAATGGTTAATATTTCTGAATTGTAATTGATTATACATATGTGAAGCTCTAAGACGGGGAGCGGCACAGAATGGAGGAATATATGGTTAGATCGTTATATACGGCGGCATCGGGTATGATGGCACAGCAGACACAGGTTGATGTTATTTCTAATAACCTTGCCAATGTTAATACAACAGGATATAAGACGGAGACAGCAACATTTAAGTCGTTGCTTTATCAAGATTTGCAGGCGAAGACAACAACTGCTAACGGAGAGTTTAAGCCGGTTAGTGCACAGGTTGGTCTTGGTTCAAGAGTTGCCTCTATCACATCGCAGTATGTGCAGGGTTCAGCTAATGCAACTGACAAGAATACAGACTTTATGATTAATGGTGATGGTTTCTTTGCTGTTTTGGATATCAGCGGAACTGTTAATTATACAAGAAATGGTAACTTCTTGTTTGCCATGGGACCAAGTGATGGGGCAACCGGTGATGCAGATAATGAGGTGTCTATGCTTTGTACTATGGATGGTTATCCGGTACTTGATATAGATGGTATGCCTATTGTGCTTGGTGAAATACCGGATGGAAGTGGTAAAAAGTATCTTCCAAGTCAGATATCTATTGATGCAGATGGCAATCTCTGCTAT
>JAFQIQ010000337.1 GCA_017397445.1 Lachnospira sp. | reverse complement strand
ATGAGTGCTGAAGCATCAGATATGAGTAGCTGGTTATTAATGGGACTTCCGGGCGTTGCATACCTTACAGGTGTTGCGGACGCAGCATGGACAGCTATTGGTCTTGCAATCGGTACATACGTTAACTGGCTTATTGTTGCCAGAAAGATTAGAACATACACAAAGGGGTATGATTCTGTAACACTTCCTGAGTTCTTTTCTAAAAGATTTGGCGGAAGCAAAGTGCTTACATTTATTGCAGCCCTTATGATTGTTGTATTCTTTATTCCTTATACAGCATCAGGATTTGCTGCTTGCGGTAAATTGTTTGCCAGCCTTTTTGGTGTTGACTATATTGTAGCGATGGTTATAAGTGCAGCTGTAATAGTGTTATATTGTACATTAGGCGGTTTCCTTGCTGCCAGTACAACAGACCTTATTCAGAGTATTGTTATGACAATTGCACTTGTAGTAGTTGTTGTATTTGGTATTAATGTGGCAGGTGGATTTGATGCAGTTATGAATAATGCCAAGTCATTACCAGGCTACCTTGACTTCTTTAATACATATGTTCCGGAGACAGGTGCATCTAAAGAGTATGGAATTCTTTCAATATGCTCAATGCTTGCATGGGGACTTGGTTACTTTGGTATGCCACATGTATTGCTCAGATTTATGGCTATTGAAGATGAGAATAAGTTAAAGATTTCAAGAAGAGTAGCAACAGTTTGGGTTGTTATTTCCCTTGCAGTTGCAGTATTTATAGGTATTGTTGGTCTTGCGATGACAAAGGCTGGTGCATTAGAAATTCTTACAGGTTCTAATTCTGAGACAATTATTATTAAGATTGCAGATGTTCTTAGTAAGAACGGTGTATTGGCGACTATAGTTGCAGGTGTAATCTTAGCAGGAATTCTTGCTGCAACTATGTCAACAGCAGATTCACAGCTTCTTGCAGCAGCGTCAGGCGTATCGCAGAATATGATTGATGAGTGTTTCGGTATCAAGCTTACACAGAAAAAGTCACTTTTGATTGCTAGAGTTACGGTTGTTGTTATTTCTATTATTGCGGTTATTCTTGCATATGACCCAAACAGTTCGGTATTTGAGATCGTTTCATTTGCTTGGGCAGGTTTTGGTGCAACGTTTGGTCCTGTAGTATTACTTGCATTATTCTGGAAGCGTGCTAATAAGCAGGGGGCTATTGCAGGTATGGTTGCCGGTGGTGTAATGATATTCGCATGGAAGTACGGTATTGCACAGCTTGGAGGAGCATTTGCTATCTATGAATTATTGCCATCATTTATTGTTGCAATTGTAGTAAATGTTATTGTGAGTCTTCTTACAAAGGCTCCTGAACAGTCTGTTCTTGATAAGTTCGAAGAAGTTAAGAAAATGTAGTTTTAAAGTGTAAAAAAATTGGGATATGTTTTCAGTGACTAACCCCGACGGATTCCATAAGAATTCGTCGGGGTGTTTTTAGTTATTAAGTTGATTAGGTATGGGGAGCTCATTCGAACACGCCTTGACACTTAAAAGTTTTATTCTTCTTCAGTTCTAAGTCGGACAATATTTCTTGCACTTCGTTTGTTTTCATCAACAAGCTCAGCATAGTGACGCCTCGTAGTATTGACATCTTTATGACCTAAAACATCAGCTACAAGATAAATATCTTTACTCGCCTGATACAAGTTAGTTCCGTATGTACTCCGGAGCTTATGTGGCGAAATATGCTTTACAGTAGTAACAGTAGAGGCATACTTCTTAACGAGAAGTTCAACAGAGCGCACACATAATCGTTGTTTCTTGGCAGATATAAACAATGCCTGTTCGTGCCCATCAAGAGGTGTGAGATTTTTTCGTTCTTCCATGTAATCCAGCAAAGCCGCACGAACCTCATCACCAAAATAAACAAAGCTTTCAGAACCACCTTTACGTATGACTTTGATTCTGTCATTATCGAAATCAACATCTTTCAAATCAAGGCCAACACATTCAGAAACACGAATTCCTGTACCTAACATAAGCGTTAGAAGGGCTAAATCACGAGTTTTTAGCTTAGTGTGCATCTTTAACTGATTCTTTGTCAATTTGTTTCCAGATTCGACGTTATCAAGAAATTCAGCAACTTCATTAACATCCATTCGCGTAATAGTACTTTCATGAACAGCCGGCATATCGACCTTAAGTGTCGGATTGGTAGAAATCTTTTCGTGGCGGTAGTAGTATCCATACAAACCACGTAAAGAACAAAGCTTCCTTTTGGCAGCTTTAGGATGATTGGTTATTCTTACGCCATCTTTTTCATAAGAAGCCATATATCTGAGCCATTTAATAATATCTACGCCGCTTATCCTGTCTAAATCCTTTAATTCGAAATCATGTAAAGAATAATTGGAATATCTTTTATCCTTTACAATTAAGTATTCGAAAAATCCCTTAATATCCATAGCATATGCAATTTGAGTTCTAGGTTGTTTTGTGTAAGAAAGACTTGAAAAATATTCTCCACATAGTTCCGGTAAAGTTTCAAGCAGTTGGTCAAGTTGCTTTGCATATCGTTCGTTTTGTTGTTTTACATAGGTGTTATCAGTATCTGCCATAATAAATTGCCTCCATAAAAATAGAAAGAGTAATGTGATTAAATATCAAGGACTTCGCTAAAGTCCAGTTTAACGAAGTTGCACACCCTGAAAGTAGTATATCATTCAATTTATTACTTTGCAACTAATTTTCCGTTATATAGACGCTTTTGATTAATATTAATACGGAATTCCTTTTGATAACGCTTAATTTTATTTAATTCGTTTTCAGTTATAATTGTTACGCATAATCCCTGATTGCCATTACGGCCGCAACGTCCGGCTCTGTGCAGATATTCTTTGTCGTCTTCAGGTAAATTAACATTAATAACAGTTTCTACATTATCAATCTGTAAACCGCGTGCAGCTACATCTGTAGCCAGTAAATATTCAATCTTACCATCTTTAAATCCATCAAGAGCTTTTTTCTTCTGTTGCTTGTCAATATTGCCGGCTAACGCAGCTACGTTATAATGATGATATTGAAGTTTCTGTAATGATTCCTCCAGATCGTACTTCGTATTAATGAAAATCATAGTTTTTTTGCTACCAATTGCTTTAGCCAGTTTTCTTAAAGTTTCTATACGTTCACGTCTGTCGGTAACAACAAATATATGTTTAATGGTATTAGGTATTAATGCTTCATTAGATTTACCAGGTATTTCATTCAAAACAATTGGTTTGAATGCCAAAGTTTCTGCGTTCCTTAATGTCCGTTTGTCAATACTTGCAGAAAATAATAAAACCTGAGTACGCTTCATAAGAGACTTACGTATGGCCTGTATAGCTTCAAAGTATGTTTTATCCATAAGTTTATCCGCTTCATCTAAGACTAAAGTTTTAACATCATGTACACGAAGCTTTTTCATCTCAATAAGCTGACGTACGCGTGACGGTGTTCCTGCTATTACTACCGGTTTACTCTTTAATGATTCAATCTGACGGCTAATATTACCCTCACCTATTAAAAAAAGTGAAGATGCCTCAATATTAGCATTCTTAAAAAGTAAATCCGCCTGTTTGCATACCTGTATGGCAAGTTCTTGTGTCGGAACAAGAATTAAGGTCTGTATAGCTTTGCTTTCGTAGTTTAAGTGTTCTAATATAGGTACTAAATAAGCCAAAGTCTTCCCTGTACCTGTACTTGACGATACAATCATATCTCGGTTGTCACATATATGCCTGTAAGTTTTTGATTGTACCGGAGTAGGTTCGGTTACTCCTTGTGCATTAAGTGCTGAGGTAAATATATCTGAAACATGTAAATCAGTAAATGTCATAACGACCTCCAAATCATATAATCAGATATATAATAACAAAAAAACATAAAAAAGTCTATTCTGACATATAATAAACGATAATATTCTGTCCGGCATATAAAGTATCAGTTCCCATATTGTTAAGTTCCATAATATCCTTAATATATGAATTGCGGCTGCATTCTGCAGGACGATATTCATCAGCTATATTCCACAGAGTGTCGCCCTGTTCAACTGTAATGCTGGTATAATACTTAACCGGTGAATTTTTTAAAGAAGATACCTCATCAGCGTTAACTACAAGAATGCCGTAAATGCCGATAAAAGCTATTAAAACAACTGATAAAACCATACACTTCATAATAAAGAGTTTTCTTGCACGAGCTTCTTTAAGTTGCTTTCTTGTTACTAATCTTTCTTTATCTCTTTGTATCATGTCATATTCATAAGATGTTCTTTCCATAATAAGTACCTCCATTAAAACAAGTGTTCCAAACGAATGTTCTGTTTATGATTGAATTATAATATACGAACAGATGTTTGTCAACAAAAATCGAACAAATATTCCGAACGTTTTTTCTGAAAATGTGTTTGCATTATTTTTGTGGATGTGTTATTATTTGTTTAAAGATATTTTTAATTGATATTTTCAGGAGGTTTTGTATGTCGTACGGTAGAATTACTAAGAAACAGACAGAGATTCTTGAGTACATAAAGACTCAGATACTTAATAAAGGATATCCGCCATCAGTGCGTGATATATGTACAGCGGTTGATTTGAAGTCAACTTCTTCTGTTCATGCACATCTTGAGACATTGGAGAAGAATGGTTATATAAGACGTGACCCGACTAAGCCACGTGCTATTGAGATTATCGATGATAATTTTAATCTTACAAGACGTGAAGTTGTTAATGTACCTCTTGTTGGTCGTGTGGCTGCCGGTGAGCCTATATTGGCTGTTGAGAATGTTGTGAGCTACTTCCCTATCCCTGCGGAGTATATGCCGAATGAAGAAGTATTTATGCTTACTGTTAAGGGTGACAGTATGGTGAATATGGGTATTTATGAAGGGGATAATATTATTGTTAAGAAGCAGAATACTGCCCGTAACGGTGATGTAGTTGTGGCATTGGTTGATGACTCTGCTACTGTTAAGAGATTCTTTAAAGAAGATGGTCATATCAGATTACAGCCGGAGAATGACTATATGGATCCTATTATTGTTCCGGATTGCCAGATTATGGGTAAAGTTATCGGATTGGTAAGACTTAATATTATTTAAACGTTTAGATGTTAATATATTTATGACTAAATATGCCCCCTGTCAGACAGGGGGCATATGCTTGTTTTTCATAATGGTTTTACTTTCAAATAGATCAGTAATGGATGAGTCGCCGATGATTAGATATTTTCAATATCGATTTCTACACCATCTCTCCAGATTCTCTCAAGATCATAGAAACGTCTGTCGTCAGCTGAGAATACGTGGAAAACTACATCTTTATAATCAAGAAGAACCCATGTGGCACTATTATATCCCTCAACCTTAGGATCTTCACAGCCGGCTTTAAAAAGCTTTTCTTCTATATTATCAACAATCGCTTTTACCTGATTAGGATTGTTGCCGCTGGCAATTACAAAATAGTCTGCGATAACAGAAACCTTGCTTATATCGATAATTCGAATATCTTCTGCTTTTTTATCTTTCATAGCTTCAACTGCTATATTTAACATTTCCTTTGAATTATTCATATTTCCTCCAATATTGTCATTTTAATTATCTGTTGCAATTAAAAAATCTCTGTCACAGGTTTCGGCTTCATAAAACTTATAGGTGTCATAAGTAAGAGAATCAATAGTTTTCCCAGTACGTTTCAGATAATTGAGTGTGTCCCTGGTTACAATATAAATCGCTTCTTTTATGTCCTTAAAAGCCTCTGAACGTACAGTGTTAAGATTATTGGCCTTATTTCTATAAGGTTCAATATAATCGGCAAGAAAAACAATCTCTTCAAGTAAAGACATTTGCGGTCTGCCGGTTGTATGATAAGTTATGGCGTTTAAGATATCTTCATCTTCTACCATATATTTATTTTGAGCATAGAATGCGCCTACTTTTGCATGTAAAAGATAAGGACTTGCATATTCTGCCTCACTAATTGGAATGTTGTTAGCTGTACAGATATGAATGAGTTCCTCATCAGATATACATTTGGCACAATCGTGTAACAGTCCTGCGATAAATGCTTTTTCTGAGTCTGCACCATGAGCAAAAGCCAGACATGCAGCAGTGTTTGCTACTGCTATTGTGTGATGATATCTGGATTTGTCATCTTTAAATGCTTTCTTAACATTCTTTCTTAAAGAATTAACATATTCATTATTCATGGCAATTCTCCGTATTACGGTGACTTATATTACAATTATAAAGATTATGGCGTTTAATATAATCATACACGGTATTAGGCAGCATATGGGATATATCCCTACCTAACTTAATTTTTTGTCTTATGTCTGATGAACTGATTGGAACGTCTGACATATTAATAAAACTGATTTTAGCACCATAGTGACTACGCAGTTCATTAGCCTTGTGACTTAATTCGCTTATAGGATATTCATTGCGGTTAGCAACAAGGAAATGACAGTTTTTCATAACATATTCCGGTTTATACCAGTGGTCCAATGCAAATAGAGAATCAGCTCCGATTATAAAATATATATAATTATAATCAGGCAATAGCTGTGCCAAAGTATCTGCGGTATATGTTTTACCTCCCCTTTCAATCTCTAAAGTAGAAAGTTCCATATAAGGATAATCTTCAATGGCAAGACTTACCATATTGCAGCGGTCATTAGCACTTACAAGCTCGCTGGTGTCTTTGTATGACGATGGATTATATGACGGCATAACAAGTATGCGGTCTAATTCAAATTGTTCATATGCAGTTTTAGCAAGCTCTATGTGACCATTGTGTATAGGGTTAAAGCTTCCACCCATAATTGTAATTGTTTTATTCATATTATTTATTGTTTCCTTTTTTAGCAGGTGGTAATTCAATTTTTTTCTTGTTCTTAGATTCTTTGTAAAGAACAATCTTTTTTCCAATAACCTGAACTACCTCTGAACGTGTACGTTCAGCTAACACCTGTGCGATTTCGTTAGGGTCATCTGCACAGTTTTGTAACACATTTATCTTAATAAGCTCTCTTGCTTCCAATGCTTCTGCAATAGCTGCAGTATTTTCAGGAGTAAGGCTTGCTTTGCCAAACTGGAATATTGGATCCATAGTCATAGCGAGACTTTTAAGATATGCACGCTGTTTACTTGTCATATTTCCTCCTTTTACGGCTAAGCCGCAGGTTTAATCATAATATTCAAACTCAAGATAATCTCCAACCTTAACAGTATCTCCTTCACCTACACCTAAGTCTTTAAGCTGCTTTAAGATACCTGTCTCGCGAAGGAATTTCTGGAAGAAATTGAAGCCCTTCTCTGATTCAAGGTTAGTATAGCCAAGCATTCTGTCAATACGAGGTCCGAATACAAGGAACTTGCCACTTGGATCTCTTTCAACAAAAAATGCTTCGTTAGGATTATCAAATAATGTGTCTGTATCGAGCTCTTTAGCAAATGTAACAGGCTCATCATCCATATTGTTAAGAAGCTCTCTTACATGGAACAAAAGCTCCTTTAAGCCCTGACCTGAAACTGCAGAAATCGGGAACACCTTGATGCCTTCAGCCTCAAATTCTTTCTTAATAACATCAACAGGACTTTCTGTGCCGTCATCATATATTGCATCAATCTTATTAGCAGCAATAACCTGAGGTCTTTTAAGAAGCTCAGGATTGTAAGCTTCAAGCTCTGCATTGATTGCCTTAATATCTGCTACAGGATCTCTTCCTTCTGTTGATGCAGCATCTACCATATGAATGATTACCTTAGTTCTTTCTATGTGTCTCAAGAACTCATGTCCAAGACCAACGCCCTCAGAGGCACCTTCAATAAGTCCCGGAATATCAGCGATTACAAAGCCTTTTCCGCCATCTAAATCAACCACACCTAAGTTAGGATTAAGTGTT
>JAFQIQ010000336.1 GCA_017397445.1 Lachnospira sp. | reverse complement strand
TAATACTTCTGTCCTAAAGTTTTAGGTTTAATAGGCTTTCCCGCAATAGTTCTGCACACAAGATCCGTATCAATATCAAGCACCGCGTCCTCTTTCTCCTCAAAACAAAGTGCTAACGCATAATCAACATTCTGCTCCTGAATAACATTACCTCTCTTTGCCAGTTCCACAAGATTCTCTAGCACTTTCTTTGCATGTCGAACCGCATCCGGTGCTCCCAGCACCTTAACATCAGAATTACGACTGATAATAGTTACCTTCAATGTTCTCTCTATCTTTTTAACGAAACTGTCATATTGACCGAATACCGCTACACTATATTCAGCCGGCATATCAACAAATGCTTCAACTACACTCATTAATTATCTTTATTCTCCTCATCAATAATAATCTCAATATCTGTGACCGGTTTATATTCTGTCAGCGGTGCAACTATATCAACTGTACCCTTAACCGAAAAACAATCACCCTCATTATACATTTTAACATCATATTGAAGTATTTGCACTTTATTTTGTGATAATTCTTTAATATATTGCAAAAAATGCTTATTAAATACCGCTTTAGCACTTTCTTCATCATATTTTTCCGTCACCATATTATATTCGTGATATATTTTAGAGCCTGTATATACAGGTAACACAAAACTGTCCGTAAGCTTCAACGGACTTATAGTAGTTTCTACGTCTGCATTTTCATATTCTTTTAAAACTATCCCAAACTCCATGTTGGTATTGGTAATTCCCACTATACTCTTTCTTTTAGTTTTTCCCGTATACACCTTTTTTTCGTGTTCTTTTTTCAGACTGTCGCTATACTGCTTTGTTGTTCTAATCATAATATCTGCATCAGATTCCGTGTACATATTAGCAATATGAACTCCGGCATCATCCATAATTTTCACAACACCCGAAACAAGAATCTGTCCTTTTTCTACCGTATCTCCAACCTTTACAAGTGGTGTCCCCTTCCTTGTAACAATACTTTCAATTACTCCAGCACCTGTCGCCACAATATCCCGTTCTTTAGCATCTGCTACAACACCTTCACCAATCACTTCATTTTCCTTAATACTTATCTCGATTTTCGTTCCGCTAATCTTTGCTGACACCCATGTTATTTCATTATATTCATTTCTTATGGAAGCCTCTATATTGGCACAATCCACGTCAGCCAGGTACATTCCCGAATGTACACCCAAGCTGTCAAGATATTCAAGAAGAACACCTTTTGTATATTTTGAATTTCCAACAAATGTAATGTCCCACACAAACTTTGACCATAAAGTTATCAATATACATGCAATTACAATTCCTACAATAAATGAATAGTGTTTTCTATATCGAAATATTGTAAATGCAATTCCTTTTCTCTTTATTATACGAACTTTACTCTTTGTAACCCTGCACACTTCTCTCAATTTATAAAAGTCTTTAATAGTAGTTTTCGCTGTTATATTATCCTTATGACTCACCACATCCCACAGCTCTATTGATTTATACATACACATATTAATAAAACGTAAAGTTGCTTCACCGTCAACCCGAATACTGACATATGAAGATAACCTGCTTAATTGATTTTGCATTATATTCACCTCTTAGTATGAGCACACGATAACTAGAAGTACTCAATCTTACATATACGCCCTTTCACAGCAATTTCTTCATCATTGTAATATTTTATAATAAGACAGCTTCCTTCCACAGACACATATCCCTGTTTAGTCATCAGCCTGATACAATCACTCTCATAGTGAACAATCGATTTGAAATTTTCCACTACAAGTTCACTGTTTCCTACTATCGTTACCAGTGGAAGCCCCAAAGCGGCATCTTTAGCAAACTTTAAATCCACCGCTATTTTTTCTCTTTTTCCCACGAAATCACCACAATAACAAACACCTGCGTTAAGATATAATATTCTTAACACAGGTGTTATATGACTAAATATTTTAACACTAATACAATGTACTAAAATTAGTATTAACATTTTTCACAGTTTTTGACAATAAACTATAGGCAAAACCATAGTCATCAAAATCTTTAGCAAGAGACTTCATCTGTTCATAATTTAATATACCATACATAAATCCTTCCGGTCCAAAATTAAGTATATAACCGTCATATGTATAAGAATGATTGCCTGACTCGCACCACACAACGCTGTACTTTCCTGAATTCTTTATTCTCTCATACACGTCCTTTGCGTCTTTTGAGCCAAGTCTATCAACTCTATTATACTGGGTATTATTTGCATATGTATGATTATAATCATAAGCCTCGATTTCAACCAGATAATACATATCATCGGCATTTTTCTCTGTAACAATGGCATTATACGCTATAGCATCCTTCACACCTGACGAAATAGCAAAGCCGCCAACAGAAAAGTCAAGTGTAAGAGAATTTCCTCCGTATTTGTACACAGATATCACAAACCTCTCTTTAGCCTTATCATACTCATACAGTCTACCGTCTATCACCATAGAACCGCTGGCAACTACCGCATTGGCAAGAAGTTCTCTATCTCCCTTAGTATCTATGATATTATCTGTCGGAACCTTTTCAGTTTCTGTCTCTTCTGTTTTGGTAATATCTTCTGTAGGATTTTCAACCGCAACATCCGTCGCATCTACCGAAGTTGTAGCATTGATTCCCGATGCACCAAGGTCTCCACTCTTAACAATCACCGGAACAATTGCTACTAATCCCACAACTAACAGCACTATAGCCGCTGTTGCCAGATTATCCCGCTGCCTCTCCGTAAGTTGCCACTTCACTTTTTTCTTTGTAACCTTAATATCCGCAGACTCTGTAATTAAACTTTCATCAACATTCTGCATTGCTTTGTACAAATCTTTCCCTGTCATATATTAATACCCTCCTGTTCCAAATATTTCTTTAACTCTTTTCTCATTCTGTGCAAAGTAACTTTAACACTACTTTGGCTACAGCCAAACATCTTTGCAATATCCTCGATAGAGTCAGAATACCAGTAACGTCTTACAAAAATCATACGATTTTTCTTGGGCAGGCCTTTTAAAAATGCACTTAACAATTCGCTTATATCCTCACCGCCATCCGAATATTCTTTACCCGGAATGCAGTTTTCAAGCTCTTTTGTCAACTCAATCACTTCTGCATGACGTTTTTTAGCCTTTTTCCAGTCAATCATATTCAAGGCAATATTTCTGCAAAGTGTCATAAGATACGCCTGCAAATTATCCGGCCTGCTTGGTGGGATTGTGTTCCACGCTTTCATAAGTGTATCATTAACACACTCCTTAGCGTCTTCTTCTGATCCCAGCATTCTCTCTGCCATACGTTGCATTTTGCCACCGTAGCTGTCACTGGTATATTTAATTGCATCATCATCTCTTTCAAAAAACAGTCTGATTATTCCGGAATCATTCACATCTCTCACCCACTTTTATCTTAAGATTAGTAATAATGAGGAAATTAACCTACATTATTCTCCCTCTCACTTATTAAGAAAGATTTTGTGCATATAAGGTTACAATTTTTTAAAATTTATTTATAAATTAAAAAGAAGAGATATATCGCTATATCTCTCCCTAAATAATTATTAGTTAAACTTACGTTTTCTAGCTGCTTCAGACTTCTTCTTACGTCTTACGCTTGGCTTCTCATAATGCTCTCTCTTACGAATTTCCTGCTGAATACCTGCCTTAGCACAGTTTCTCTTGAATCTGCGTAATGCGCTATCTAAAGACTCGTTTTCTTTAACGATTACATTTGACATACTTTTCCTGACCACCCTTCTGTTGCAAATTGTGCACTAGAATACATAAATAGGGTATTAATTATTTGCACAGAAACTATTATACCATATTATATTAATTCGTCAACCAAAATTTGCATTTTTTCTAAAATGTTTTAGTTCACACAAAACATCTTACAACTGTTCGGCCAATACCTCAGGTGCTTTTGCAAGCAATGCATCAATTCCGCTTGGATCCTTACCACCGGCCTGTGCCATATTTGGACGGCCACCGCCGCCACCGCCTACAAGACCTGCAACAGCCTTTATAAGGTTACCTGCATGAGCACCCTTTGCAACCGCATCATCTGTAGCCATAGCAATCATATTAACCTTGTCACTGCCCTGTCCGCTTACAATAAGCACAACACCTGAACCAATCTGCGCCTTAAGCTTGTCACCTAAGTTACGAAGCTCATTCATATCAACATTGTCAACCTTAGTAGCGATTAATGCAACACCCTTAACGTCCTGTGCAGCAACATCACCAAGTGCATTGTTAGCAAGCTGAGCCTTGAGCTTATCATTCTCGCCTGAAAGTGTCTTAATCTCATCATTCATAGCCTGAATTCTTCTCACAAGCTGTGCAGGCTCTGTCTTCGCTGTAACCGCCGCATCATTAAGAGTCTTTTCAAGGTTAGCATAATACTTAAGTACTCCATTACCTGTAAGAGCCTCAATTCTTCTAACACCAGCAGCAACACCAGCTTCTGATACAATCTTGAAAAGCATAATATTGCTTGTGTTGGCAACATGTGTACCACCGCATAATTCTTTAGAGAACTCTCCCATAGATACAACTCGCACTTTCTCGCCATACTTCTCATTAAAGAGAGCCATAGCACCAGTCTTCTTTGCATCCTCAATAGTCATAACATCAGTTACAACAGGAATAGCCTCTGCAATCTTTTCATTAACCAAAGCCTCAACCTTTGCAATCTCCTCTGCTGTCATACTCTGGAAATGTGTAAAGTCGAAACGAAGTCTGTCGTTGTTAACCATAGAACCCTGCTGTTCAACATGGTCGCCAAGTACTGTTCTAAGAGCCTTCTGGAGCAAATGTGTTGCACTGTGGTTCTTACATGTGTTAGCACGATTGCACTCACATACGCTAAGTGTAGCCTCATCACCTACCTTAATCATACCCTTTGTCATAACACCAACATGTCCAACCTTGCCACCTTTAAGCTTAATAGCGGTCTCTACCTTAAATTCGCCCTCTGCTGTTGTTATAACACCACAGTCGCCTTCCTGACCACCCATAGTAGCATAGAATGCTGTCTCATCAACGATAACAGTACCCTTTTCACCCTCTGAAAGAGCCTGTACAACCTCTGTCTCAGTTGTAAGCACTGTAACCTTAGATGTGTTAACAAGCTTGTCATAACCTACGAATACACTTGTAATCTCAGGATCAATCTCATCATATACAGTTGCATCTGCACCCATATAGTTAGTAGTCTTACGAGCCTCACGAGCCTTCTTTCTCTGCTCGTCCATAGCTGCCTTGAAGCCATCCTCATCAATAGCGATATTCTTCTCCTCAAGGATCTCTTTAGTAAGGTCTAACGGGAATCCATAAGTATCATAAAGCTTGAATACATCTGCACCACCAAGAACATTCTTGCCCTCAGCTACCAGTGAAGCCTCCATATCAGCAAGGATACTTAATCCCTGGTCGATAGTCTTATTAAACTTATCCTCTTCCTCTGTGATAACCTTGAAGATAAACTCCTTCTTCTCCTCAAGTTCAGGATATCCATCCTTAGAACCCTCGATTACTGTCTCACAAAGCTTAGATAAGAACTTTCCTTCAATACCAAGAAGTCTTCCGTGCCTTGCTGCTCTACGAAGCAATCTTCTAAGAACATAGCCTCTGCCTTCGTTAGATGGCATAATACCGTCACTAACCATAAATGTTACTGAACGAATATGGTCTGTGATAACTCTAATAGACACATCCTTCTTCTCATCTTCCTTGTATGTCACACCTGACATCTCACAAATCTTATTTCTGAGTGCCTGAAGTGTATCAACATCAAAGATAGAATCAACATCCTGAACAACTACAGCAAGACGCTCAAGTCCCATACCTGTATCAATATTCTTCTGCTCAAGCTCTGTGTAATTATTCTTTCCATCGTTACTAAACTGTGTGAATACGTTGTTCCACACCTCCATATAACGGTCGCAGTCGCAACCTACTGTACAACCAGGCTGTCCGCAGCCGTACTTCTCGCCTCTGTCATAGTAAATCTCTGAACATGGACCACAAGGACCTGCACCATGCTCCCAGAAGTTATCTGCCTTACCGAATCTAAAGATTCTCTCCGGTGCTATACCAATCTCCTTGTTCCATATCTCAAATGCTTCGTCATCATCCTCATAAACAGAAGGATAGAGTCTGTCCGCATCAAGTCCAACAACCTCTGTCAAAAATTCCCAAGACCAGTGAATCGCCTCTGTCTTAAAGTAATCGCCAAATGAGAAATTACCAAGCATCTCAAAGAATGTACCATGTCTTGCTGTCTTACCAACATTCTCAATATCACCTGTTCTGATACACTTCTGACATGTTGTAACACGTCTCTTTGGTGGAATCTCCTGTCCTGTAAAATATGGCTTAAGTGGAGCCATACCTGAATTAATAATCAACAAACTGTTGTCATTGTGTGGAACCAATGAAAAACTCTTCATCTTGAGATGGTCCTTGCTCTCAAAAAAGTCAAGGTACATTCTTCTCAATTCATTAACGCCTCTGTACTGCACGTCTCTTTCCTCCTGAATATGCATTAAAATAAAACTTATAATAATTAATCAGTAACTGCTCCCTTAGCAGCTTCTTCTGCGGCCTTCTTCTTAGCCTTTCTTGCATCAGTAATAGCTCTTAACTTTCCGCCAATAAGCACTCCGCAAACAAGCAAAAGAATCATAACAAGAAATCTTACTGTTTCAAAAATCAATTCTCCTGTCAATACGCCCATAATTACACACTCCAATCTTATGCAATAAGCCTTTAAAAGGCTTCAAATAATTGTAACACATTTTATGGTTATAGGCAAGATTTAGTTCTGCCATGAACCATTAGCCATAAAATACATAGCCTGCTTCTCAGCCGCACTTATAACTTCCTTATCGTAACCAATGATATTAAGAAGCTTTATGGCATTACGCGTTGTTGCCGGTCCCTTGAAAAGTTTATAATTAAACTTAACATCGTCATCGGTAACTTCCTCCTGAAAATGATAATTATCATAATACTTTTCAAGAAGTGTTGTAAGCTCAATATCGTGTGTTGCCGCAAAACAAAGCACATTCTTAAACTTAAGACTTTTAAGAATCTCCGAAGATGCTGCAATTCGTTCAACTGTATTAGTTCCCCTAAGCACCTCATCCACAAAACAAAGCACCGGCATAGCCGAATCCTTTGCCACAGCATCCAGAATTCTCTTCAAAGATTTAATCTCAACAATATAATAACTATTATTGTTGCTAAGGTCATCCCTAAGTGACATAGAAGAATATATTCTAAACATCGCCGCCTTATATTCCTTAGAAACACTTGTATATATTGTCTGTGATAGCAATGCATTAATAGCTATAGTCTTTAAAAATGTTGACTTACCGGAAGCATTAGAACCTGTAAGAAGCACATGCTTCTCTGCATTAATCGAATTAGCTACCGGTTCTGCAATCAATGGATGAAATGCTTCCTTTACATCAAGTGTATTCCCGGAATTAGTTAACTGCGGCTCACACCAGTATGGAAGTGCCTCTCTAAAAGAAGCCACACTGATACACGCTTCAATATACCCCAATAGTTCCATCAACTCATACATAACTGCTTCCCTGTCACCAAGATGCTTCACCATATTGTTAAACTTAATCAAATCAATATGAGTAAGCATTCTCATATATTCAAGGACCATCTCTGCCATAGAACCGTTGACATTGCCCGAGCTGATAAGTGACGAATTCTTAGTAATTGTGGAAAAATCGTCCGTAATCTCCTTAAGTCGCTTGTTATAGGAATCAAGTTCTTCATACTTAAGTGCTGCAACAGACTTGGCAGCATCAACTATCCTTACAAGCTGTGTTATACACACAAAATACGATTCAACCTTTGCCTTGTACTTGTAATAACTTGTAACCGAAATACTTATGGCTACAACTATAAGCCCCACACCGATAGCAGCATCAATCGCAAAACACACCACAAATGCCACTATGAGCAACACATTTATAAGGTAATGAAAAACATTACTGCCTGATTTAAGCTCCGTGATAAGCCCCAGATAATCACTCAATGAAATATGCCTTACAATGCCAAGCTTTGCAAACAATCTTTGAATATTAAGCCTTTTATCCTGATTAGCAGCAAAAAACTTTGCCAGTCTGTCCGTCTCTTTAAGCTTATTAACATCATCTGACGGACATCTTAACATCTTATAAAGACATTCCTGACCTGCAGATGAATTGCATATATTCATAGACTTAAACACGGAATCCATACCCAAATCATTCCATGTAATATCGTCAACCACATTACAGTCTCCGGATGTATCCTCATAAAAATGTGATATCAACTCGTACTCATCATCAGAATACTGCTTAGTAGACATCTTTCCGAATGACTCCCTAAGCTTCTTTTCCAGCTTCGCCTTATTCTTTCTGCCTGTGTCATACATAACATACAGTGCAATAGCAATAAGAGCTCCAAAAAATATTACAATCTCCCAATCCATCTTTAAGCCTCACTTGTTGCAACATTGAGAGCAACCTTCATCATATCTTTAAAACTAGTCTGGCGTTCTTCTGCCGAAAGTGCTTCGTCCCTATATATATGGTCACTTATTGTCACCATACAAAGAGCACGCTTTCCAAGTCTGGCAGCATTCATATAAAGTGCCGCCGCCTCCATCTCTACGGCATACACATGCATCTTCTTCCAAGCATCATTAACCGCAGAGTTATCATTGTAGAATATATCAGAAGATACCACATTACCAACATCTACGGACAATCCTAACTCTTCAGCACACTCTACAGCCTTTCTTAAAAGTTTAAAGTCCGCAATCGGTGCAAATGTTCCCGGCAAATTATACTGCTTTGCATAATTAGAATCCGTACATGCTCCCATGGCAATAACGATATCTCTTAACTTAACCTCATCAGCCAATGCTCCCGCTGAACCAATTCTTATAATATTCTCTACATCATACTGTGTATACAGTTCATAACTGTAGATTCCAATAGACGGCATACCCATACCGCTACCCATGACAGAAACTTCCTTACCGTTATAAAGTCCTGTATAACCGAACATATTACGCACAGTATTAAAACACTTAACATCAGTTAAAAAATTCTCCGCAATAAATTTTGCTCTAAGCGGATCGCCAGGCATAAGCACTGTCTTAGCTATATCGCCTTTCGCCGCACTATTATGTGCTGTACCCATAATCATTCCTCCGTTTCTACTTGCCGTCATACTTTATAACAGCATCAACATCATATCCTTTAAGCTTGTCCCTTCCATTAAGGCCCTTAAGCTCGATAAGGAATACAACCTTAACGACCTCGCCGCCAAGCTGCTCCACGAGCTTAATAATGGCCTCTATAGTTCCACCTGTAGCAATCAAATCATCAACAATAACTATTTTCTGCCCAGGTTTAATAGAATCCTTGTGCATCTCAATAGTTGCAGTACCATACTCCAACTCATAATCCATAGAGATAGTCTCACATGGAAGCTTACCCTTCTTTCTTACAGGCACAAATGCTTTGTGATTATTATACGCAATAGGTGTTCCAAATATAAATCCTCTTGACTCCGGTCCCACAACCACATCATACTCCACACCTTCAAGCAACTTTTCAAGCCCCTCTATGGCAAGGTGAAATCCGTCTGCGTCCTGTAAAACACTTGTAATATCTCTAAATATTATACCTTCCTCCGGAAAATCCGGTATACTTCTTACGTAATCTTCAACTCGCTTCATAATTTTCCTCCGTTCATATATGGCAGGCAATAAAATACCATTTTCTATAGTATACCATACCTTAGCCATATATAAAAGTAAAAAATATATAACCTGTTAAACTATAAGACATACCAGTCCTGAATTTTCATTCATAACCTTTTCAATTGTCTCACTTATCTTGCCCATACTATCCGCAGTCATATTATGGGTCTTCTCATATATGCCATCGTTCACTATCTGTTCCACAGTCTTTCCAAATATATTAGTCTCCCAGATACCACTTGGATTATTGACAGAATTCTCCTTAATATATTCAATCAAATCATCTGCCTGATTCTTTGTGCCAACAATCGGTGCAATCTCAACGGAAATATTAGTCTTCAAAAGATTAATAGACGGCACCTGTGCTTTAATCTTCACACCATACTTATTACCGTTTTTGATAACCTGCGGCTCTTCCAATGTAATATCTTCCTTAATCGGTGTCACCACACCAAAACCACTGGTATTAACCTCAAAAAGTGCATCCTTCACCTTATCAAACTCCTCTTTCTTAGCAGAAAGTTCTTTAATCATATTAATAAGTTCATATTCATTACTAATAGTTGCACCTGAAAGTTCACTTAATATGTCATAATAAATCTGCGGTTTCATAACAATATTTAACTTAATCCGTCCTGTTGACATATCAATATCTTCAATTGATACATTTTCAATCTTCTCACTGAGAATCTCCGGATTTTCCTGCATCAAATCCTTGATATATGTATACTTTGACAGATACTGAGCCGCACTGTTTAGAATCTCTGTCTTTAACCAATGCTCCTGAGGTAACATTTCAAGCCAGTGAGGTGCAAAGAATGCAATCTCTGTAATAGGAAACTCCAGCAACACATTTTGCAATATAGCTGAAACATCCTCTTTCTTTAACTGATCACAATTAATTGGCATCACTTTAACGCCATACTTCTGCGTAAGACTTTCTGCCAACTTCAAAGTTTCCTCCGAATATGGATACGCACTGTTTAGAAGCACTATAAAAGGTTTATTAATAGCCTTTAGTTCATTAACTGTCCGCTCCTCCGCCGGCACATACATTTCTCTTGGAATATCTGTAAATGTGCCATCAGTAGTCACCACAATACCAATAGTAGAATGCTCCTCAATAACCTTTTTGGTACCTATCTCCGCCGCCTTAGTGAATGGAATCTCAGCCTGCGACCAAGGAGTCTTCACCATACGCTCCCTATCATTCTCAATATGCCCCGATGCACCATCAACCATAAATCCCACACAATCAATAAGTCGCACCTTCACGCTTATTCCATCCACAGGACATATAAGCGCCGCCTCACTTGGCACAAACTTGGGCTCCGTAGTCATAACTGTGGTTCCCGACGCACTCTGCGGAAGTTCATCCCTAGTTCTAGCCTTAACATGCTC